>NZ_JBFWIR010000014.1:0-46207 GCF_050255895.1 Parachlamydia sp. | reverse complement strand
GGATGGGAAAGAATGCTTTTATAAAAGGTATTTAAAGTTTTTCCGGAAACGTGTTCGCTAAGACACAGACAAGCATTACTAGCCATTGCAATGGCCATTTTCTCATCCCCTGGACAATGGTTTTTCAAATAATGTGAAATTTGAAGGGCATTTGTAAGTGTGATCTCTTCTGTTTTTCCCTTGATAAACCGATCGACAATTTGCCACGATAAACTTTTTCTCCCTTTCGCATCTTGTTGTGAATATTTGACACCGAAACCGTAATCTCGCCTTCCCATCGAAATCAGGGAAATGAGTTTGGAAAAGCTGTGTTTATTCAATTTTTCTAAATCGTGAATGTGCAAAATTTTTGTATAAAAATCAAAAAGTCCTTGTAAACCATCATCTGAAATCGTTTCACCATTTCGGATATAATGACCTCCACTCGGACAAATGAATCGGCTTTGTTTAAGCTTTTTGATTACTCCATCTCTTAAAAAATGATTAAGCGATATTTTTAATTCAGATTCTAAAAAACAGGCATCTGGAATAAGAACAAACGACAGATCACAATCAACTTCCTTTGAAATCCCGGAATTTGAAACATCGTATTTGTTCACCCAAGAAATTAATGAAAATTGGGAGTCGACAACATGAAAATGCTTTAAGCTCCTGCTTTGAACCCACTCTTTATACCGGGCATCTTTCACTTGAGTTTGTAGAAAGTTTACAACTTCTCTAGTAGATGCTTTTAAAATATTTTTGTTTTTCTGGTTTATAAAAATAAATTGATAGTCATCATCACAGTCTTTCTTTTGAAGTTCAGATAGTGTGTCTTCATCCAAATTTATTAATGGGTCTTTTGTAAAAAGTCTTAAGATTTTTACAAAGTAAGCTTCTCCAAGTATCTTCTTTTTTACCCCGCTTCCTATATAGGAAATCTGGATTTCATGAGCTTCTAAGTTTTGAACAATGTGACCAAACAGTGTAGTTATAGTAAATTTTTTAAAATCTAACCCACGCACTTGGATTTGACAATTCAGCTGATCAAAAAGAGCTTTTAGTTCATTCGTTTCAAGAACCAAATCTGCGTAATTAAAATCTGTATGATATGCATAAGTAACCCATCCATACATGTCAATTCTACCCAAGCTTTTAAAAATCGCGATCATTTGATCGGCCGGAAGTTCGCAAGGTTCAAAATCGTGATAATGATCTTTAGGAACAACGGTAGATTCCTGATGACTGTCGGGAATATTTGAGTATTCATGTACAGGCGGTATTTTGGTAAATTGAGCAGCATCAAAAAGAGCTTGCACAGCTGGAATGAAAGGATTCATAGAAATAGTTAAAATAAAGTTGATTAAAAGTGCTTAATTAAGTTGTTAAATGAGAAAAATTGTATAATCATGCTTTGGCATATTTTTTCAAAAAAATAACAACAAACACAAAAAACATCAATGCTAATAAACTAATCTTAACACGCATTACACACACAAATATTTTTATAAATTAAAGCGTGACACTTTTTGCTGATCTCAATGTTTACTAAGTCATAAAAATAATTTCCTTTATTTACCGAGATATTAGGAGATAGCCAGATCTTTTAATTTTGCTTGCGTCCTCAATTCATCTCTGCTATGCTACAATCTTTTTAATTTAATTAATTTTAGTTTAATGAACGAATCCTCTCTTCCCCAAAAAACATTTAAGATCGCAACTTTAGGTTGCCGAACGAATCAATATGAATCGCAAGCCTATCAAGATCAATTAATTGCGCTAGGATATCGCCCCGCAAGAGAAGACGAAGAAGCAGATGTCTGCATCGTCAATACATGCACAGTAACTGAAACAGCTGATTTACAAAGCAAACATGATGTCCGACAATTGTCGAAAGAGAATCCACAAGCAAAAATTGTAGTGACTGGCTGTGCAGCTGAGCAAAATGCTCAAATCTTTGCCTCTATTAAAGGTGTTGAACACGTCGTTCTTAACAAAGAGAAAGATCAGCTCGTTCAAACCCTCTTTCCCGAGGAAGATGTTCCTGAATTTTCAATCAAAAATTTTGATGCCCACACAAGAGCCTTCGTGAAAGTTCAAGATGGCTGCAATGAATTCTGCACTTATTGCATTATCCCTTACGTGAGAGGGCGCTCTCGTTCTCGTACCATTCCTGAAATTATCGATGAAGTCAAGGACCTCATTTCCAATGGGTTTAAAGAGATTGTTTTAACAGGAATTAATATTGGCGATTTTGATGGAAACCCAGTCGAAGGAATGCCTCCTCATCGCTTAGTTGATCTTGTCAGAGCCGTCGATCAAGTTCCTGGCCTAAAACGCTTGCGTATCTCCTCAATTGACCCCGACGAAATTGATGATGAACTGGCAGATGCTGTTTTAAATGGAGCTAAAACATGTCATTCTATGCATATTGTTCTGCAATCAGGTTCTAATGTTGTTTTAAAGCGTATGAATCGCAAATACACACGACAAATCTTTTTAAATACGATTGATCGCCTTCGTCAAGCAGACCCCAACTTTACTTTTACAACGGATATCATTGTCGGCTTTCCGGGTGAGACTGAAACAGATTTTGCAGAAACTATGGAAATCATGCAGGAAGTGCAATTTGCTAAAGTACACATGTTTCCCTATAGCGAACGTAAACGCACACGTGCAGCCCTTATGCCTAATAAAGTTCCTCCAGATGTCATTAAAAAACGTAAACAGGAACTGTTGCGTTCTGCTGAACATCAAGCTTACTTATTACGAGAACGTTTCGTTGGTCAAAGAATGACTGTTCTAACTGAATCTGGCCACATTTCTCGTCCCGGCGAAATATCTGGCCACACCGAAAACTTTTTGAATGTTTGGATCACAGGGGATTTTCAATCAAATGAGCTTATCGAAGTTGATTTAGTTGAAAACACACCACAAGGCCTTATTGGAAAATTTGTACGCAAAGTCTAATCACATGAAAATTTCTATTGCTGAACGTTTACGCCCTTTTTCACACCTTCCTGGCACCTATTGCCTACTTCCTCGCACCTCCTTGCGATTTCGTATTTTTCCAACTTGCATACAAATTGATTCTCTCGCAAGTGCTTCCCCCCAATCGATCGGGCATATAAATTTACATTTAACAGGTCCTGTGGAAGATTTTACAGTTCAGCAAGATTTGGAAAAGGGAGAAATAAAAGTTTGGGGACACGCCATCGAAGGGTACTTTGAATATCATATCTTTATTGAGAATGATTCGATTCAAATCATTCAGACAAGAGGCTTTGAATTAAAATTTTCCCCTTCATTTGATTGCCAATCGGAAACAAATAAGATCACATTCAATTGCCCAGATCAAGTTAATCAGGCTTCTTCTTTAGAAAGACTCTCACTTGGCAATCATAAAGCACAGGACTGGGATTTGGTTAAAAGACGGGCAAATTTTGCTGAAATTTTTCCCCATTGGTTTCGACTCGCTTCTTTACTTCCTTCACTGAATCTAAACGAAGACCAAACCCCTTCTTTATTGCTGAATTGCGAAAATGCGGTTCATCAACATCCCCCTGAAAAAATTCTGGAAGCATTTTACCCTCTTTTTGCTGCCGGATTGGAAGGCATTCTCTCTCCCCGTTCACTCGATTCTGAACACCAAGGGTTTAAGCTGCCGCCCGTTTCTGCCAACATTTCTCCCCTTCAGATTTTGACCAAGGGAGCTCAGTTCATTCGCTCTCTTTTTTTAAAGGTTGAACAAAACACCCTTTCTTTACTGCCCGCCCTACCCCCGGAGTTTCACAGTGGAAGAGCTGTTCAGTGGCACTGTGAAGGGATCGGCGAGCTTCATTTTGAATGGAGTAAAAAAACTTTACGTCGTGTGATCTTACATGCTAACGCAACACAAACACTGCACTTTTCATTGCAGAGCGAATTAAAAAGAATGCGATTGCGCACTTTTCATGCTGAAAAAGGAACCTTCATTTCCTGCCACGCTCCTCTTGATGTCCAGCAAGATCAACTTTATCTCTTTGATAATTTTCAGAGATAAGCTAATCTGCGACTTAAGCTAAGCAAATGGAAAAAGTATGGAAACGCACACATCTCCCCTTACCCACACTCAATTTGATTCATTACTTGCTGGAGAAGCCTTTGACCCCCACCAATTTTTAGGACTACACCAAGCTTCAGAGGATCAACAAGTCATTCGATTGTGGAGACCAGGTGCAAAGGAAATCCATTTAAAAATTCAAGATCAAATCATTCCAGCCGTACAGATCCACCAAGCTGGTCTTTTTGAATTAAAAGTGCCAAATACCCTCCAACAAACAGATTATGAAGTCTTTCACCAAAATGGATTAAGCGGCAGCGATCCCTACACTTTTGCACCAACCATTGGCGAAGTGGATCAATACCTTTTTAGCAAAGGAGTTCACTATAAACTCTACCAAATTATGGGCGCTCGTTTGGCCGAGCATCAAGGACATAAAGGTACCAAATTTGCGGTGTGGGCACCATCTGCCCGCTCTGTATCTGTTGTAGGAGACTTTAATCATTGGGATGGTCGAACCAATCCGATGCGCGTTTTGGGTCAATCAGGAATTTGGGAGATTTTTATCCCTGGAATTGGAGAAGGAGAAAAGTATAAATTCGAAATACGTACTCAATCCGGAGAGCTGAAAATTAAAGCGGATCCTTTTGCTTTTAGGAGTGAGTTACGTCCCGCAACAGCCTCTATGGTTACCGATGTGGATCGCTTTCAATGGGAAGATCAACAATGGATGGAACAACGCATTCTGAAAAGAAATGATCCAAAACCCCTCAATGTGTATGAAGTCCATTTGGGATCATGGAAAACAAAAAATGGCTATTTTCTCAATTATCGAGAATTAGCTGTTGAACTCGCGCGTTATTGCCAAGAAATGGGTTATACGCATGTCGAACTTTTGCCCATTCAAGAACACCCCTTAGATGAATCCT
This sequence comes from Parachlamydia sp., assembly GCF_050255895.1. Taxonomy (NCBI): domain Bacteria; kingdom Pseudomonadati; phylum Chlamydiota; class Chlamydiia; order Parachlamydiales; family Parachlamydiaceae; genus Parachlamydia; species Parachlamydia sp. Next base: position 41,257 of record NZ_JBFWIR010000014.1, on the reverse strand, counting down.
GGGGATATCAAGTCTCCGGCTTTTATGCTGTGACAAGCCGTTTTGGAACACCAGAAGACTTTCAATGGTTTGTCAATCATCTCCACATGCATCAAATCGGTGTCATTCTCGATTGGGTCCCAGGCCATTTTCCAACCGATGATTTTTCTCTGGGAAATTTTGATGGCACCTCTCTCTATGAGCATGCCGATCCTCGACAAGGCTTTCATCCCCACTGGCACACCCACATATTCAATTTTGGCCGACATGAAGTATCTAATTTCTTAATTGCTAATGCCCTATTTTGGTTCGACAAAATGCACGTTGATGGACTACGCGTTGATGCCGTAGCCTCCATGCTTTATTTAGATTATGGACGCGAACCGCAACAATGGATTCCAAACCAATACGGTGGAAAAGAAAATCTCGACGCCATCGAATTTCTCAAACACTTAAATTCTATTGTTCATAAATTTTTCCCTGGCGTTTATACCATCGCTGAAGAATCCACCGCTTTCCCTGCAGTCACCTATCCCGTTGAACAAAATGGACTCGGCTTTGATTTCAAGTGGAATATGGGATGGATGAATGATACTCTTCGCTACTTTTCTAAAGACATGCTTTTCAGAAGTCACCATCACCATGACCTCACTTTTGGGCTTTTATACGCGTTCACTGAAAAATTTGTTTTGGTTTTATCTCATGATGAAGTGGTACATGGAAAAAATAGCCTGCTGGGGAAAATGCCCGGCGATCTTTGGCAAAAATTTGCCAATTTACGTCTATTATTCAGTTATACCATGTGTCAACCCGGCAAAAAGTTATTTTTCATGGGTGCCGAAATCGGTCAATGGAACGAATGGTCTTGCAAAAAGGAAGTCGAATGGGATCTCCTTCGGTACCCTTCTCATCAAGGAATCCAAACAATGGTAAAAGAGCTCAACCACTTTTATCTTTCTTCGCGAGAATTATGGGAAAAAGATCTCGACCATACCGGCTTTGAATGGGTCGACTTTAATGATACGAAAAATAGCGTGATTTGTTATTTGCGTAAAAGTAGCCAAGGCGCGCTGCTGTGCATACATAATTTTACACCGGCCTATCATTCCGATTACTTTATCCACCTACAAAACATCAGCTGGATAACAGAATGCTTTAATACAGATCATGAAAAATATGGGGGATCGGGAAAGCGTAATCTCAATCCACATATTCACGTTGACTCACACGGAAAAAAAGTTGGAGTTAGTATTCAGCTTGCTCCCTTGGCAACCATGATTTTTCAAATTGGATTTTAGCTATCCTCTAGATAACCTCTGCTCAAATTCAGAAATTTAATTCATCAATTAAACGATTGATTTAATTAATTTTTTAATAATAAAACACAAGAAATGTATTTAAAAAAATTAAAGAACCTTGTATGATTAGTTCTTGCATCTAAATAAATCGTAATTCTCACAAGAAACTCGTTAATTAAACGGGTCAGTCCAGATGTCCCTTGATCTCAAGAGGTTCAAACAGGAAGCGCAACTCCTTTTGCGAGGAGGAGATATTACGCCTCGTAAAAAACCACCTAAAAGGAAAAATGGTTACAAAATGAATGACACAACATCTTCAGAAACCCCTCAATCGACACTTCTTTTTACCGATTTTGGCCTCAATGATTCCTTGTTGAAAGCTATTGCAGAAGCTAAATTCACGCAACCTAGCCCAATTCAAGAAAAAGTTATCCCCATTATTCTCAATGGACAAGATGTCGTTGCTCAAGCGCAGACAGGAACAGGAAAAACAGCCGCTTTTGGCCTTCCTTCCCTAAATCGCTTAGACAAAGCAGCTGGCGTCGGTCTTCTCGTCATTACTCCTACACGTGAACTTGCAGTGCAAGTGAGTGATGAACTTTATCGCTTAGGCAAATATTGTGGCATCCGCACAATCGCTGTTTATGGCGGACAATCTATCCAACGTCAAATTGATGGAATTGAACGGGGAGCTCAAGTCGTTGTAGCAACACCCGGAAGACTTTTAGATCTTCTTAAATCCAGACGCTTAAGTCACTTTTCTCCTCCTATCGTCGTTCTTGACGAAGCTGACGAAATGTTGAATATGGGTTTCTTAGAAGACATTCAAGAAATCTTCACATTCTTGCCAAAAGAAAGACAAACACTTTTATTCTCCGCAACAATGCCACTTCCTATTCAGAAGTTAGCAAAGACATTCTTGCGTGAACCAGAGTTCATTAAAATCACAAAAAAAGAGACAGCTAGCCAAAACATTCAGCAAATCTGCTATGTGATTCATGAATCAGAAAGAGATGATGCTCTCGTGCGTTTACTTGATGCGCAAGAAGAAGCTAAATCGATTATTTTCTGCAGAACTAAAAAAGATGTTGACCGCGTCTCTTCTTTCTTAACAAGCCGTGGTTACGGTGCAAGAGGATTGCATGGAGATATGGAACAACCTCAACGTCAGCGTGTTATTGATGGCTTTAGACAGAATGAGTTTCAAATATTGGCTGCCACAGACGTTGCTGCACGCGGTTTAAACGTTTTAGACGTCACTCACGTATATAACTACCATCTTCCATACGAAACAGAAAGCTATGTTCACCGCATTGGCCGTACAGGACGTGCCGGAAATAAAGGGATTGCAATTACACTTTTGAATCCTCGTGAAGTAAGCGGATTAAAACACATTTTCCGTGAACACGGTGGAAACATTGAGTATCAATCCATTCCAACTCTTCAAGACGTTAAACGCAAATTTGCAGAGAAGTTTTTGAAGAAAGTTCAACAACGTCATTTTGATCAAGAAGCACATGCCCTTTTGACAGAATTACAAAAAGAAATGTCTCTCGAAGAAATTAGCGTAAACCTTCTTTCATTGTTACTAGACTATAAAAAAGTCGAAGGTCCTGAGCATATTGGGATTCACCCCCAAGATATTGAAAGATCAGGTGGCTCTTCTCATCAAAAGAGAAAAAGAGGTGGATTTTCAAGAGATTCTAACAATCGATTCCGTGATAGAGGTCGTCGTCCCCCATCACGCTCATCTGGATCCGGAGCTCCTTATCGCTCACGTGAAGGCAAAAAAGCGCCTCACTCTTCCTAATCAGAAAAAAGCCAGGCTGAAATCCTCAGCCTGGTTTTTTAATTGAATAATCCGTTTCTTTTACCAATTCCATTCCCAATCCCAACAGTGATCTGTTAATATCACCCCATTACGCCTCACATTTTGCAAGAAAAGGGACGAGTCTTCGCAGATCGCACCTATTTTACAAAAATCTAAAGGAATTGAAACCGCAAAAATCCCTTGTAGCCGTATTGCATTAAACTTGTCATAACTTGCTTGCACACCAACAGATAAAATAGATTTCCAATCCACTTCGAGGCGCGCGTATCCTCCGCAAAAATGCTTGAAATTTCGCCGATAAAAATAGTAAGGGCCCACCGCACCATATAAGTCAAAATCATAATACGTTAATAAAGGTTTCCCTATCTCAGCATCCAATCCTCCATAAGCATATTCTAATTTACAGCGGCTGGCATGAAAATCCGTTCCAGAATAGTGAAAAGAAAGACATTGATGCGAATGTACTTTTTCAGAAACAGGTAAATAGCCATTGATTCTAACATCAAAACAATCGCTAAGCATTTCAAATCCGACTCCCACCTGATGAAAACTGAATCTTCCCCGCCCTCTCAGATAGTCATAGTATGTATTTAAACCCAGTACACACCCATCAGATAACTCTTTTCGAATCCCGATACCAGTACTAGCGCCCCATTTACCATCATTAAATCGATATCCGTCCAAATCAATAAAAACATCCAAATCTTTGATTTCCACAGGCAAAACACGTTAAAATCCAAATAATCTCGATCAATACGGATAAATCTTCCGGTCTGGTAGCTCACCCCCCAGCCTTAAATCATTTAATTCAAAAGCGTTTATCTGAAAAATAAAGCAAAAGAAGCAAAGATACATCCATGAAGGACGTTTAAAACTCACAAGAAACCCCAATTATTTAGGTGTGGAATATTCACAAAGCTATTGATATTTCTTTTGATTTTTTTAAGCAACGCAGTAAATTTAATTTTCAGAAGTTTAGATAGAAGAATTTTGCCATAAATGCAAAACGGCATAACTGCGCCAAGGTCTCCAAGACTGAGATAGGATTTCTGCTTGAGAAGCTGTGACGTTTCCTAAGCATTTGCGCAAGACAATGTCTTCTTTTGGAAAAGCATCTGGCCAGCGTAGGGCACGCATCGCAATATAGTGTGCCGTCCATTTTCCAATTCCGGGGATTTGGACAAGCTTTTGCATCGTTTTTTCAGGATACACATCCGCATCCAGTTGCAAACGCCCAGATACAACTTCTTCCGCCAAGTGAATAATACTTTTACTACGAGATTGAATGATCCCAAGGCTGGCAAGCTCATCAACAGTGGCGATGGTAAGCCGCTGAGGAGTCGGGGAGAGATGTTTTAATTCAGGATAAGGTGTCTGAATTTTTTCGCCAAAAGCTTGAACTAGGCGTCCAGCTAAAGTCGTGGCTGCTTTGACGGTGATTTGCTGTCCAAGAATTGCGCGAACAGCTAATTCAAATCCATCAAATGCCCCGGGAATGCGTAAGCCTGGATTAACATTAACTGCTTCGGTTAGCCATTTATCCTGCCTCAGATGTGTAGAAATCACGTCTGGGCGGGCATTCAGATCAAAGACACTACGTATTCTTCCTAACAAAGCCGGTAAAACGGGCAAGAGGGAATGCGAAAGTTCAAAAATCAGAGATTGTTTTTCTTCCGCATGAGAGATTTGAATCCAGCCTTTAGTTTTTCCAAGCTGAATTGTACGCAAATACCGATCACCCTCAATGTGCTCTACCCCTTTCATCAAACGAACACGCAAAAAATTGATCACCCCTTTCCAATCATAGGGAGGACGATAGGTCAATTGCAGAATCAACGTATCCACACCCGCCATTTCAGGCCTCTCCTCGATGGCCCTGCGCAATTGGGAAGGATTCATTTTATAGCGAATTTTAAAAGCATCATTAAAACGTCTAATGCTTGAAAATCCACTTGCAAAGGCAATTTCGGTAATTGACAGGGATGTGTCAGTCATTAATTGTTTGGCTAGCAATAAGCGGCGTGTTAAAACCAGCTCCATAGGAGAAACGCCATATTCTTTTTGAATGATACGCCGAATGTGCCGAGAACTTAGGTGAAAAAAAGCAGCAACCTCTTCCAATCCGTGCTCTTCCTCAAGCATGCTTTCTTCAAGATGATAAACGATCAGATTAGCGATTCGTTGCGCCTCATCAATTGGAGCATGGCCTGGAGCCATTTCAGGCCGACATCGTAAACAAGGTCGAAAGCCTGCTTTTTCAGCAGCTTCTGCTGTTCTAAAAAAACGACAATTTTCCTCTTTGGGTGTTTTTGCTGTGCAAATCGGTCGACAATAAATGCCCGTCGATGTGACGCCCATGAAAAACACGCCATCAAAACGAGGATCTCTCGCTAAGTAGGCTCGATATAATTGGTAGTTTTCTTGTTCCATTCTTTTATTATAATGCGTTGCATCAAATAGAACTAGCCGTTTTCGGACAGCTAAATTAAAATCATTAATGATGAAATAGATATAATTCTCTAACAAGTTATTATTAGGGAATTGAAAAAAAGCTGCTAGAAAAAGAACCAGCAACCTTCTAAAAGAACACTAGGCAGCTTCTATCACTTTGCGCTCTCTCCAATTCCCATAATAAAAACGATATAACGGAATAAGCAAAGCGGTAAAACTATAAAAAACCCAAATTCCCATTGCCATCTCGACAGACACGTGGTTTTGTACGATCCCCACATAAGAAGGAAGCAATAAAAACAACCAAACTGCAATAACACCTGATACCATTAAAAAGAATGTGTCCCCAGCACCGGAAAGGATACCCGAAAAAACCATGCGTAAATCTTCGAGGTACAAATAAATGCATGTGCAAACCAAGCCAAAACGGAGTAAAGGCCTAAGGCTTTCTAAATCAGCCAATTGACTTGCCCCTTCAAGACTTTCAGGATTATGTAAGAAGCAGCTAATAATGAAGTCTGGAAATAAAATTAATGGAATACAAGTAAACAAAAAATAACCAGAAATGATGCATACTCCAGATCGCATCAGTTGATTTAAATGTTCCGTTTTTTTAGCCCCAATTAAATTACCTGCAATCGAAGCAATCCCTTTTTGAACCCCACACCCCACAAAGACAAATAAAATGAGAATGCTTTGGCAAATACCTGCAACGAGGATGTGTGTTGGGCTTGCATCGCGCATCATGATATAAAAAACACCCCATCCGCCAATTTCAAGAACGATAAATAATGTTGTGGGCAATCCGATTTTAATACAGTCCCAGAGAAGTTTAAAATCGATTCTCCAAGCAAAAGCGTTAAATATTTTTTGGTTACTTGCTCTTAAGAAACACCCCAATAAAATTAAACCTTGGGCAATCCAGCTGATTCCTGTCGCTAAAGCAGCTCCCTTGACACCCATTCCTTGAAAATCCCCCCATCCAAAAATAAATAAAGGGTCTAAAAAGATATTGGAAATATTTCCTACAATCACAACTTTCGTGATAACAGCGGTAAATCCTCGTCCAATATAAAAACCAGAAATGGATCCAATCAACCCTAGAGCAGGCCCGAATAAAACAAGCTTAGAAAAGTATTCTTTTTCAAGAGCCCCCTGACTAGAATTGCCAAATAAAATATCTCCCCCAAAAAAGGAAAGTGGAATGAAAAAGACGAAGGAGCCAAGCGTAATCCAAAGAACCTGCCAAATGACTTTTCCAATCTGGTCGTAGCGTTGGGCTCCATTATATTGAGCGACCAAAACGCCACCCATTTCACAAAGGGTTTGGAGTCCATAAGTAAAAGCCATCGCGATTGTACCAGAAGTCACCGTACTATTTAACGCATCGGTTGAATAATGGGCGAGGTAAAGCCTATCAACGAAGGTCATTAAAACTACGGAAAGCCACGAAAACATGAGAGGTAAAGAAGTCTTCCAAACTTCTTTTATATTTCCGGAGGAATAAACGATATGTTGGTGTGTCATATTCAAAATGTCCATTTGAATTTCTAAAGATTAAGAAAAATAAGAAGTGAGATATTTTGAATTCAACCTCTTATGAAAAAACAGCTAAAACTGCAAGTATAAAAATAGCAATAGATTGCTAATCGATTAGAAGCTTTTCATAAGAGACACCAACCAATAAATAGGTCTAAATTAATTTGAACTAATTAAAACATAGTAGTTCATTAACTTTCAATAAAAAAATCTTTGGCAATTTGTTAATGTATTTAATCAAGTTTTTTTCCTTGAGAAAATTGTCTTGTCCTTTTCAAAGTTCCATCAGAAAAGTAAAGACGCACTTCCCCATCTAGATGACCATTTTGATAATGAATGCTGGATTTCAGCTTTCCTGACTCATAATAATATTCCTGTAACAAATGCCATTGCCCTCTTCGGTAGCGCTGAATGCTGTAAAGTTGACCTGAAGGATAATACCAAAAACTTTTACCCTCTTGCTTTCCTTCATAAAACCAACTTTTTGCTAAAAGCTGACCAGTCTCAGAAAAAAAACTTGAGGGTCCATGTAAAAAGCCCTTTAGATAGTAACACTCCATCTTACTTTTTCCGTCAGGATATAAAAGAAGAGCTTGTCCATCTCGCACCTGGTCTTTTTCCAAATAAAATCCACCACTGAGATCCATCTGTATGGTATGCGTTTGCACGTATTGTCCAGGAACTGGATTCTTGGGAATTAAAACAGGACGAAATTCGACTTTAATATCTAACTGCAATTCAGAATCCTGAATTACTAATTCCGTTTCATTAAATTGATAGTTCTCCATTATTCCGCCTTCCGATTCGCTTCTTTGAATCCCATGCGCATCAGTTCTAGGTTTGCGCTTGCCACATCTTTCAAAAACGTAAGTTTTTTCATTGAAATATGAAGAACCTGTTGCTTTTTCTTCCATTCGTTCTCCTTGGAAAGCTTGAGCAAACGCACTTCATGATTGAGCATGCGAGAATAGACCTCATTAAAAATAGCCAAAATATATTCATAAGCTGGTTCTTCGGCCAAATCGGTTTCGGCGAGGGCTGCTCGCCCGCTTTGCATCTGGTGGGGAACCTCATGCCCTTTCTCGATTTTTTCACTTAGTTCTTGGGCATCTTGAATTAATATGTCTAAATGCTCCACACAATTTCTTAAACTGGTTTGTATTTCCTCGATTGCCTCCCGCACAGCCAGCTCTGTGACTTGAGGCATTTGACTGTTTTGAATTTCACCAAAAATACGATCTTTTAGATTATATCTTGTTTTCAAATACTTCTCTGCAATATAAGCCAAAGACTGATTTTGAATGCCCTCAAAACCAAGTCCTCCTTCAGTTGCATTAAAGAAGGCCGTTTCGGGGTGCTCTTCGGCAAAACTTGCAATCCAATCAGACTCCGCTACCCATTTCCACATCGTGTAAATGGGTTTTCCAAAAATGTCTTTTTTCAAAAAGGCGGCATTATCAAAATCTTCTGTTTCGACAATTTGTTGTGGAGTCACTTGGGCATCTTTTAACACTCCATCTGCATATGCTTGTAGATCTGTATAAGCTAAATCCATTCCAACGAAGATGATGGGATTGCATCCCATGGCATGTGCAATTTGAGTAGAAAAATTGACCACATTATGTCCTTCATCAAAAAAGGTGGTGTCTAATCCAAATTTTTCTTCAAACCATTCTGAAATATCATAGCCTCCCGACCCGGTGATGTATAACCGAGGACCATGAATTTGCTGAAAAGCTCCGTAAAATAAACGATTGCGGTAGAAAAAAGGGACTTCATAACCTTGGTGTCGATTTAACCGCTCATATTGTTCAGCATTGGGATCAATCCCTGCACCCAAATGTGGAGTAATTTCCGCAGCATCCAGCGCATTGAGTGCCGATCCACCAGCAAAAATCAAGGCACGATCAGAAAGCCCTTTCAATGCTTCCAAAGAATGCTTTAAAGAAGGCCCTGCCCCGCAAATAATGGCGGGTACTTGATTGAATTTGCCGAAAAAACAATTACCATAATAAGATTCCGGAAGCATCAGCATGTTTGGATAAAAATTCTTAAAAAAGCCTGCCCCATATAAAAGATATTCTTCAACCAAAGCATCTTTGACCGTGGCATCGTAGACAATTTTGTGATGCAATTCTATATACTTTTCCTGGCGCGCATTTTGATAAAGCAACAAAGCTGAAACTTGCAATCTAGCCAGCACAAAATTCCAATAGAGGGCATCCAAAACTTCCGACTTTTCTGTTAATTCTTCAAAATAATGCAATGTGACTTGTGGATCTTCAAGAAGAGCCGTTCCTCCCTCTGTTTCCAAAAGCCGATAAATAACTTCTAGATCATCTTCAAGAAAAACCAAATGTCGATGCGGATCAAGATGAAGCCATTCTTTAGCAGCTTCATAATAATAGCCCAAACCCACACCGTAGACATACAATACGCGCACATCTTTTTGATTGATTGTTGAAAACCATCCTTTAGCTTCTTCAAGAGGGTTCAGAGGTGAATGGTAATGGAGCTCCCCTCTCTTTAAATTGAGCTGTCCATTTTGAGACTCACAAAATTCCACATTCTGTGGCTCTTGATAGGCAAGTAAGCGCGCGATACGAGGCTCTGTCTGAGACCAGAGTTCAATGTTTTGATATAAATTCATAATTTATTCACAAGATGTTGGAGCATATGATTCAATTTAATAAAAGTCGAATTTTCGTGACTAAAATGCTCCAGTCGTTTGGAGGTTAAACAGGCTTTTTTTAAACAATAAATAAAGGAATAGTAACGGATTGATTGCTCGGAAGGAAAGAGATTTCCCATATGGGCTTGATAAGTTCCTGTAAAATCTTTCTCAAGTCTCTGCAATACTTTTTGATCAATTCCTGCATAAATGCCTAATTGCCACAAGGAATTGATCACAAAGGCATAATCATAAGCAATCGGCCCTCCCATTTTTTTATCCGTGAGAATGGCAAAAATAAAACGATCAAAATCAATGAGAGTCATTTTATCCGTTTCAATTGCATAAAAGAAGTGGTGAATCATCGCATCTCCATGAATCCATCCTGTAGGAGAGGGAAAGGCTAACATCTCTATACGTAACTGATGGAACCGTTTTGTAATGGTCGCCACGTCTAAAGGAAGCACTTCTGGAGAGTTTTTCATCATTTTTTGAAAAAATCGCAAAGCATGTTCCTCTTGCAATGCATATGTGGAAGATATTTCTCCCGCAACATTAAGCGCTTTTAAATGCAACTCTGCAAGCGATAGGGCCATTTTTTGCATGGCTACATGTAAAATATCTGCATCCCCATTTTCAAGATAAAACCAAAGAGAATGCCCTTCAGCAGCAGGAAACGCGATGAGGTAATACATGGTTTGACCTTCGATACATTGACTGATAGCAAAAGGTAAATTAATAACGCTTTTTTGCAATTTCAATTGACCCAGCATTCCTCCAGCCGCAGCTAAGTGCTCAATCATCGTGATATCAAAACGTTCGGATGGGTAAAACTTCACCACAAAAAGCAGATTGCTATGCAGATTTTTAATTCTAAAAACTCGTGGCTGAACTTCCGTTTTCTCCACAAAATCGACAGCTCTTTCAATGATGATTTCGTGTGGAAGCCTTTGGAAATGTGTCTGTGCACAATCTTCTGCAAAACGTCTAAGAGCTTCCATCATTTGAGTCATGTTTTCACGTATCCCTTCTCATCCCATTCTTTTATTTCCACAGGCTCTCCCTGATCTCCATAGACAACCAAACGGGCTAATTGTCCATTGCTATACCACCTCTGCGACATACCTGTTGAGATCCCCTGGCGATAGGTCGATTCAATGATGAGCTTTCCAGCTGCATCCCAATACTGTTCTATACCATCGGCTTTTCCATTTTGAAATTCTGATCTTCTGCGCAATCTTCCATTCTTGTGAAAAAACAAGGCCTCGCCTTCAAGCTTTCCCTCAACATACATAAGCTGGCTTTTCAATATGCCTGGAAGATAAAATTCAAGTTGAAGACCATGCAATAGCCCATTTTTATAGCCTCTTTGTCGACAAAGTTGTCCAGATAAGTCATAATCTTTCGCTTTTCCTTGCTTCACACCATGCACATACCATGTTTCGCTAAAAAGTATTCTAGAAGAGTCATAAATACGCGAAGGTCCATGCAAAAGAGCCCCTTGATAATATGACACATCTTTCCAGGTCTCTTTTGAAAAAGCCACTTCCTTTGCCTCAAAAATTTCATGAATGAAGAGATTAAGCTCAGGATCTTCCAGGCGTAAAATCCCCTCTTTCACCTCATAGTGAGAATGATCATGCAGCTGGGAAGTATAAGAATGGGGCTCTTTTTTTTGAAGGATCCTTTGATTATCTAAAAAAGACTCTATCCCTTTTAAGCAGCCTTCCAGATGAATTTGGAGGTGGTCTAGTAAAAATGTATATCGTTTGATTCTTAACTGAACAGACTTGAGTTTTTTTCCTTTTTTATTCTCAGTATCTGCGCGCTTTTGGTTAAGGTACTCTTCGCGCAAACTAAGTTTGGTAAAAATCTCATCGACTTTATGGAAAAATTCCTTGTAAACAAGCTCGTTTTTAAGCTGAAATAGACATGCATCAAATTGAGTATGCAATTCATCCCAAGAAGATTTCTGAAAAAGTACTGCATCTCGCATTGCATTTAAAATACTTAAGATATCCTGACAACAATTAATGGCCTGTCTTAAATACTCTGACCATATTTTCAGCGAAGTAAGAACTTTGTCTATATCAATAGGCTGTTTCAGGCTATTTTGAACAAGAGTTTGGATACGGCCCTCTAAATTGAGCTGATTGGTTAATCGCTTGGAATAAACATCGGCAAAACTTTCATTAGGAATCTGCCAAATGGACATTCCCCCTTCTGTAGCATTGATTAATTGTATCTTTGGATTTTCTAACAGAAACTCGGTATAGAGTGCCGCCTCCTGAATCCAATTCCAGGTCGTATTTACCTCTGACTCCTTAATCCCTTTGACCTTGACCCATTGTTCCTGTTTGAGTCGAGAAATTTGCTCTCGTTCTTTGTTTCCCGAACTTGGGTGCACTAGAACACCCTCCGCATATTGTTTACCTTGTGTATAAGCTAAATCCATTCCTACGAGAATAATCGGATTACATCCTAAGGCTTCGGCAATTTTCAGGCAGAAATGAGTTGTGCTGGTACCTGCCTCGATTTGTTTTGGGGAATGAATCCCCCACTGCCTTTCAAACCAATCTGTACTGTAATAATCACTACCAGATGCCACATACAAAGCGGGGCCAGGTAATTCTTGAAAAGCTCCTGCATTAAAACGCATCCGATAAAAAAAAGGCACGCCAAAAGCATGATTGGTGCGCATGCGATTTTCTTGAATCTCCGTTGGATCAACTCCCGCTCCAAAATGAGCCGTAATCCCATTTGTTGTGAGCGCGTTTAAAGCAGAACCAGCTCCAAAAATGATTGCCTGATCATGCATCTGTTTTAAACGTTCAAAATGCTTAGAAAGTGAAGGACCAGCTCCACAAATTATCGCAGGCACATTTTTGAATTGCCCGTATAGCGCATGTGCCCATCCAACTTCACTGACGTAGGGCGCGTTGTAATAAAAGTTAGTGAAAACTTGTTTCTGTGTTTCCAACCGAAAATAGTCTAAAAACTCTTTTTTTTCGGCAAGATTCATCAAAATTTGATTGCTAACCTCTAAGCAAAATGCTCTCCGATTTTCGGCATATTCTTTTAGGCCAGAAATTGTCACTGTCGCAGAAGCAAATGCCTCAAAAACCCAATTAAACCGGCTTCGAAAAGCTCCCCATCCCCTTTCAGTAGGTGTCTCAAAGTATTTTAAAACAACTTGTGGATGAGTCAAGATAGCTGTGCCAATTTCAGTTTCAAGCAACCTTCCAAATACGCGTAAATCATCTTCTATGAAAATAACGAATCGAGCAGGATCCCTTTTAAGCCAATCCATAAGAGGCAAGTAATAGTATCCCAAACCTACACCAATAACAAATAAAGCCTGAACACCTTCTAAATTCAAGCTCTCAAACCATTTTTTGGCTTCCCACTTTGCATTTTGTTTGGAATGATAAAAAAAGTGATTTTCCTGATTGTAGAGATTGCTTTCTCCGGCCCAGGTAGGGCGTAATTCGATTTCTGCTAAAGATGGATCTTTAAGTCTGAGAGCTTCCTCAGGATGGGTATCGGCGAAGAGGGCGAGATTTTTTTCAAAAAGAGTCAGTTGCATAAAGATCCACTCAATAACATCAATTGCATTTAACGCAATTGATGTTATTGACTTCCTAAAAGGTTACTTTTTGTCTTCTTTTTCTTTCTTTTCTGCAGCTTCTTTAAATTTATGTGCTATCAGAGAAGTGGTTTCATGAAGAAGCTGCATAAGCTCTCCCATCTCTTCACCCATTCTCGAGGTGGCTTCATCTAGCATTTTTTCAACTTCCTTTTTAGAAGAAGGTGTTTTCCAAATTTGCTCCTTTTCTCCTTCCACATTTATGCCTGATTCAGCCAGCATATCTTGTCCGACTTTCTTCAGATGCTCCATTTCTTTTTGAACAACTTCTAGATCGTGTTGAATATCTTTCGCACTTTCATCTTTTAATCCAACTGTTTTGTCTTGGCTGACAATGGGAACAAAGCGATTGAGTTGCTGTAAAACATTATCTAACGATTGCGTAAGAACATCTGTTTGGATGGCAACTTGGTCGAAATAATCCATGCGATTGATTTTTTGCGAGGCGATTTCAACTCCTTTGCTATCCCACTGCTTGGCGTACAACTTTTTGGAGTTCTCATCATAGGCATATTCTTTGGACAGTTGACCATCTTCACGCCATTCACGCGAAATTCCGACAGGTTGATCATTTTGAAAATGCGCTTCAATCTCAAGCTTTCCATCCGGAGCCCACATTCTTTCGACCCCATTGCGCTTACCATTCTCATAATGCAGCTCTCGCTTAAGCTGACCATTTGAGAAATAGAGCTTTACATCGCCGTGCAACTTACCTTGCCGGTAATCTAAGTGCGTTTTGAGTTGCCCATTCGGATAAAAGTATTCCTGAGTCCCTTCTTCTAAACCATCTTTAAAACGCTGTATGCTATGTAAAGCACCTGTGGCATAGAACCATTTGGATTTCCCTTGTTTTTTTCCCTTCACATACCAATCTCGACCTAATAGTGCGCCCGTTTCACTGTAAAAAGAGGAAGGGCCTTCCAAAAGATGATTTCTCCAAGTCCATTCTTTTTTTACCTGGCCATTTGGATATTCCACTTTCTGCGTTTGATAGCTCCCATCAGGTAATTTTTCTTCGATATTTAGCTTTAATTCCAAATCTACGATCTTGATGACTCCCTTCTCAAAAGTATAGACATCACCAGAAAAATCTTTACTTAAAGCTGGCTCTCCGGGTTCCTTAATGTCTCTTGAGGAATTTCTTAAGATTCTTTCAAAGGTTTTTTTAATCAGTGAAAGATTCACGCGCGCCGTTTCAGCTAAAAATTGGTAGCGCATCGTATTAAGCTCGGCCTTTTTTAAATTGGCTTTTCGTTCATCCTCTGCACTTTGAATTCGAATAAGCTCAATTTTTTTGGTAAAAGCTTGCAAGTACATATCGCTAAATACACGGAGTAAGTGGATATAGCCAGGCTCTTCATTCAAAGCCTGCAAATTAGCGATCATTTTGTCATCTTGAAAATCGAGATTAACCTCTTCGTTATTTTTGATTTTCTCAGCCTGACTGTTGAATTCCAAACTTAAAGCCTGGCAATACCAAAGACATTTTTCTAAACTGTCACGCATTTCATTAATAACTTTTTCAATGTTTTCACGCGTGACCGTTGGAGGCATCGGATGCTCTTGAATTTCCCCTTGAATCCAGTTTGAGAGATCATACTGATTTTGAAGGTATTCTTCCGAAACTTCTTTTAAAGTCTTATTAGGAATCCCCGGTAAGCCAATACCACCCTCTGTGGCATTAATCAACGTAAGATTGGGATTACTCAATCCAAATCTTGCAAACCACACAGATTCTGCAATCCATTTCCAAAGAGTATGAACAGGCTCTCCATTGATATCGTCTCGAACCATAAGCTCATCCATACTGTTTTTTGTCTGGAAGTGCTGCTTACGATCATGTAAAGGATGGCTAATTACACCCCCTGCATAAGATTTATCTTCGGTATAGGCCAAATCCAGTCCCACAAAAATAATAGGATTACAGCCCAAAGCTGTGGCAATGGCAAGGCTGAAGTTGACGACATTGTGTCCTTCCGAAACATTTTGTGTTTCATCGATGCCTAAATGCTTTTCAAACCAATTGGCAATCTCATATCCGCCACTACCAGTAATATAGAGGCGATCTCCATGAATGAGTTTAAACGCATTATGATAAAAACGATTTCGATAGAAAAAAGGAACTTCATAACATTGGTTCATAATGAGGCGTGTCATTTGATACCAGTTAGGATCGATTTGTACCCCAAAATGAGGCAAAATTCCTTTGGCATTCAAGGTATTGACGGCTGTCCCTCCGGCAAGAATCAGAGCCTTATCTTTTAATCCGGCAATTAAATCCCCATTTTTTTCCAAAGAAGGGCCTGCTCCACAAATAATGGCTGGGACTCCCTTAAATTGATCAAAAAGTCCATTTCCTAAGTGCGAATCCGGCAACGACAAAATATTTTTATAAAAATTCCGAAAGAAAAACTGCCCAAAATTCATATACTCAATGGCGCTGCATTCTTTGAAATTGATGTAGTACCGAATTTTAGCTCTAAGTTGTTGGTAGATGGGTTTTCGCACGGTTTCATAGCTTTCAAGGGCAGAAATTTTATATTCCAGAAATGAAAGCGTGGTAAAGAGCTTATCGATCTCTTCATCCTCTTCATCTACTCTGTCAAAATAAAATAAAAAGACCTGCTTGTCGCTCAATAACTGGGTTCCAAGGTCTGTTTCAAATAATCGATGCAAAACCTCTAAACTGTCTTCAAAAAATACAAGGTAGTGTTGGTCGTTATTTCTTAGCCATTCGCGAGCGGCCTGATAGTAATAGCCTAATCCAACACCATAGACATATAAGACCGTCTCATCTTCTAATTCCAATGACTTAAACCAATCCGCGGCTTCTTTCTTGGCATCTTCCGTAGAGTGCAAAGGAACCATTTTTTCCCCGACGGGAAAAAGTGCATTTAATTCTTGATTTGGATTAGCCACAATCGACATGGAGCGTTGAGTATAGTCTTTTAAGCGTTTTGCTTTTTCTGGAGAAAATTTTGCCCATCTTCCCAGGTTTTTTTGAAAAATCGGATCACGCGTTGTCATTGATCTATACCTCTAGTTAAAGTGGAACCCAGTCTTTGTCACCACCGAGACGTTTGAATTTTTTTTGGCGATTTTTTGCAATATTCTTAGCGCCTTTTTTCCTTCCATAAATTTCTTCACGACGCTTAGCAATTTGATACGCTATTTTATAAGATTGTTCAATCTCTTGCACAACTCCACGCAGTTTTTTAGCACGTTCAAGGGTGATGCCTTCTTTTGAATGTCGCGGAGGAGGATTATTTTGCATTTCTAAGAGAGTTTCTTCAGTAATACCAGATTCTCTCATTGCCTGTTCATTGATTTTTTTAAGGAGATTGATCCCGACTTCAAGTCTTTTTAATCGATCTTCAAGATCAGGAGGCAAATCATCAACGACTTTTTTATTTTTGGTCTCCTCAATTAATTCCAATAGCTGGGTAAATTGACTGAGCATTTTGTCTAAAGGATCTTCTTTTTTCATGGGAAGCCGGCTGTGGGGGTGAAAAGCTAATTAAAATATTTAATTTCACCATATCAAACCCCCTCTATATTTGCAAACACACTCAGAATAAGAGTGTTAAAATCAAATAAAGGAACCTTGCTTTAATTCGATGAAACGATGAGGGGCATAAACCTCCCCATTTTTTGCAAATGTGGAATGAGAAGCGACTGAAATTTTTTGCACCTCATTTCCAGCTCGTATTTCTAATACACGATGGCATCCGAAAAGCGACGCAAAAAAATCCAAGAAAATTTTTTGAATTAGACGGGACTGACCTTTCAGATATGCTTGCGCGGGTTGAATAATTTTAAATGGAAAGTCCAATGCTGAAATTTTAAGATCTTCCTCCTTACATTTTTTTTGAAAATGGCTCTTTCCAACTATATTTCGGGTAAAGTCAACAGCAAACTGGAAACAATTATTTCCCACAACTTGATAATAGAGCTGCTCTTTTTCTGCCTTTTGCAAGATCTGTCTAACGGAATCTAATAAAACATCCGCTTTTTCTTCTGGAATACTGAATCCTTGTCCCCCAAATTGCTGCTCTTGGTCATAAATGCGTGGTTCATGCATACAAATTCCAGCCAGCACTGTCCCCATAAAAATTTTTAATTGTTTCAAAATTGAATTCGTATTCGCTTTAGCTGCCTGGCTAAAAGCCATCAAAAGCTCCATTTGATCATCATCTGTAGGTTTAAAAATTTTAATCCAGGCATGCGAATTTCCTGGTTCCACTTTATTGGAATCTCTTCCTGCTTCTAAAACGACCAACCATTCGCCAGCCTTTATCGTCGTATGATAGTTCTCTTCAAGCGCTTCCTTGTCATATTTTTTGTAAAACTTTGGCAAATGTTCGTAATAATGAGCATCTGTTAAGTCAATTTTTTTCCAATCTTTGCTCTCAGGATTCCAGCTGCCATGCTGATAAGGATTGAAATTTTGTATTCCATCACCTTCGTAAACAAAATGTGTTTCACGAATGTTTCCGCGACAATAAAACTTTGAAAAATTTCTGAGAATCTCAGCTGTTGAGCATTCATACCCATTTTTAAATCGATATTTCTCTTTTGGCGACAAGAGATTCACTTTCCCTTGCTCCAATTTACCTTTGTGATTTTCAAGCAATGCCCTTAACGATACAGTTTTATCTTTTTCAAGTTTTAGTCCTCCGTGGTAACCAATAGGGCGATGGAGTTCACTTTTCATCAATTTATGCGTTAATCCTGGAAGACTTTGGAAAATTTCTATGCTGTCTTCTCCACCGCATTGATAAGTTAAATTCCAGTGCACAAATCGTTGAAATAGGGCATCGCAATGCAAAATCCTTTTCATTAATAAAGGATGCTGTCTCAGCTTTTCAATTTGTGCTTTTTGGGAGGCTGTTAAATCTTTTTCTTGAGTATTCCATCGATTTTTTGCCCATTCTTCAACTCTTCCCTCTAATTTTTTGTACCAAGCATTCGCACGTGTTTCATCAATTTTTTTTCCTTGCCCTAAGCGTTCTTTCAAGATATCCACACGCATTTTAAGCTCCTCTCGAAGCTCTTTTTCTTTAGGATTCAAACGATTAAGTTGTTTAACGACTAATTGAACACATTCAATATACATCTGCATATCATTAATTGTTTTCTCTTTCGGTTGTCTCCACTTACCTTGCAATTCGAATCGATCAATGGCATGCAAAAGCTTTAAGCCAATGTTTGCTTTTGAAGCGACTAAGAAGGGTAATAAATAACGGATAATAACATGGGGAGCCTGCCAACGTTTTCCTGAGAATAGGAGAGGTTTATTTTCTTTAAGATGGAAATAAAAATCTGGAAGACTACTTTCAATACTCATAACAAGCCCTGCTTTCATTTGATTGGATTTTCGATAGTTAACCCTCGGAGGATACATAACTACGAAAACATTGGCAAGCAAACTAGCAGGGCTTGAAGAAGAGCGTATTTTATTTTAAAGCGGCTTTCGATTGTTCTCTTTTTTTAAGAGAAATTCTCTGTAGGCGGCGTTTAATTTTTCATGAGAATTTCTTGGCGATAGTCCCATCGATACGTTGACGTACTGAGCTCGAAAATTTGAAGACAAGAACCGCAATTTTGCTGGCTTGCTTTTTTCTTCATCAAAAATTTTTTCTAAACACTTGAGCTTTTCTTGCAATCCATAAGTTTTAAAAATTTCATATTCTTTCCTTGAGTTATCATCTTCAAAAAAAAGGGGCTCCTCTTCTTCTTTCTTGACCTCAAGAAAATATCCACTCAATGATCTTCTAAATCTTTGACTCAATCTTGCTGATCGAATTCGGGTCTTTAAAGCGCCTTCACTAGCTGCTCGGGTTTCTCCGTCTTGTTGAGATTCCACTTCTTTTTTGATTCCCGGGAAATAGCCACTCAATGTTCTAAATTTTCGACTCAGGTTTCTCGTCCCTAAAGCACCTTCACTAGCTGTTCGAACGTCTCCATCTAGTTGAGTTTCTTCTTCTTTCTTGGTTCCTGGGAAATATTCACTCAAAGTTCTATGACTAAATCTTGCTGAGCGAATCCGCTTTCCAGAAGGTTGCCCGCTAGCCATTTCCATTTCTTTTAGACTAGGCTCTATGCCCTTCTTGTCTTGATCAGAATCGACTCTGACACCTTTCGATTTACGATTTCGCAATGCACCGCTGTTATTCAAGAGGTCTTTCTCAACGGTTTCTATTTCTCCTGAAAAAGTATTTTTTTCCTTCCTGACTTCCTCAAAAGAAGGTGTGCTATGGACTCTAGGATTCTGGAGAGAATTTTTTTTTGGTTTCAACGAGCGTACACTCACCGCTCTGATTTCCTTAACAGGATTACCTGTTTCGTTAGTTTTATCAAAAAAAATGGCACTAGATGTCCTATATTTACGCTTATTTTCTTGTTCTTTTGGAACCAAAGAGCGTTTACTTACTGAGTGAGTATCTTCTTCTATTCGATCATTATTCTTTCTAAAAAACCTCTTAGCACTTTGATAAAAGGCTTTTAAAGGATTGGCAGTAGAGGAGGAAGTAGCGTCGTATGCGTGCATAAATAATCCTAAATTTTATTGATTTTACCCTTTCTATAGAAAGGCATTACATCCTTATTTTAAAAAGAAAGATAGATTCTTAATCAAGGTTTAAAATTTAGAGATGGAATGTATTGCCCATGTTTTAAAACGCAGAAGCATAACGAGATGTATATCTAAAAGTGAATTCATCACCTTGATAGAAAGAAGAAAACGTTGGTCAAGGATAGCAAATGCACTTTACTTCTTCTTTGGAGTCAAACACGATCGCCAGCGACTGTGAAATAACGCTGTGTTGAAAATGTATTTTTTTGCAATTTTCCTGCTTAAATTTATTTCTTAATGCGGGATCTATATTTGCATTTCCTAAGGAAAAAGAATAAAATTAAAGAAAGGAGATAAACATATGCGTAGCTATTATGCCCATCTCGAACAGGCAAAACCTGCCGTTCAAAACACAATCCCCTCAAAGCCTGTTTATCGCTCATCTGCAATTTTTCCAGTCATTCAGGCTGAAGGAATATCTTCTCGTATTTTGTTTATGGGATATTGGATTCTGAAGCGAAATATTAAAGAAATCGCCTGTGTTATCACATTACGTTCAACAGAAGGGACTGTTCTTTCTCGCTCCACGATGTCCATTACAGAGTCCAAAACCTATCGGATCGAGCTCCACGATCAATTAGCTTTAGCAGGCTTATCCATTACAGATGATTTTATGGGAAGCCTCGAAATTGAATTTTTTTCCACCCAAAATCTTGTTTTTCCCTATCCCGCGGTTGATATCAACTACTACGGCCCTCAATTTAGCACAATCGTGCATACAGCCCAGAGGGTATATAACGACTTTGACGACTTGCGCAATAATTCTCAAACCGCTGTCCCTGAATCCGGATTTAATATTTACGCCAAAGATGATCAAGAGCCTTTTTTTACCCTTATCAATGGGGCGGCAGCTTGCGAAAATAACACTGTGACTATGGAATTTTATAATCGTGACCAAGAAGTATTAACGCATACCTTAGAACTTGGTTCTTTAGCTCCTTATCAAACTTTTTTTTGCTTTCCAGCCCGATTGTGCGATCTGAAGCATTTTTTAAAAGGGGATGTTGGAACAGCCAAAATTTATTTTAAGGTGAACTGGGCTTTTCCAAGATTGGTTGCAGGAAATTGGAACCACCGTTTTCAAGCTTTAAATATTACACATACATATTATGATTGCGAAAAAGCAGTCTCCAAAACAGACTATTGGTTTACTCCCAAATCCGGTTGGCACCCAGCCTCTTTGATGATTCCTGTGTGTGCCGATACCAAACATTTTACCAATGTGTATTTTTATCCGATTTATTCCCCTACCCACTTCTCTGTCGGAATAGAGATTTATAACGAAAAAGGTCATTTGTTGGGTGCAAAAAATCCAACCACAGAAGTTTTATCTCCCTCTTCTGAATTGATCAAAATTTCTCTTAAAGATTTATGCGAAGAATTAAACATTGCGCCTCAAGAAAATCTAGCGGCTAGGCTATATGCAAATGAAATTCTTAATCACCCTATTCCTTCACGTATAAAAATTGGATTGGATATTGGCTCAACTCAAAAACAACTTCCTTGCAATATTTGCGTGAATCTTCAACCCTTTAATCCTGCATATGAAGGGAAACCCAGTACTTTTAGATGGCTACCCTTTCTGGCAGATCAACCACGCCCAACCGTGTGGATCATGAACTCTTCACCTCAGGTAGAATATGAGCAAACCGCTAAGCTCACTCTAACGTTTTTCCGCGAAAAGGACCCCGAAACACTTGTCTATCATCTCGATCTGCCTGCCAATGGATTTCTCACTTTGGACTTGAGCAAACATGTAGATTTAAAAGATTTTTTTGGATACCATATTGGCTGGCTAACCGTCCAATCCTCGAATCCTTATACAACAACCTACTATTTCACAGAATCTTCAGTAGGAATTGTGGGAGGTGATCATGGTTTTTAACTCACTTAACAAAGGTAATGCAGCGTAATCGTATTATTGGTATGATTTTAAAGACATACCTAAAATGAGTTTCACATTATTATGACAATCAAAAAAAACATTAATCAGGATTGCACCAAACTTGGTTTGGTTTCAGACATACCAGAGGGGAAATCCATCATCGTAGAAGGACCTGAAGGATTGCAAATTGCGCTTTTCAAATTAAATGGTGAGGTGTTTGCCCTTGATAATGCGTGTCCACATATGGGGGGCCCGCTTGGTGAAGGCTGTATAGAACATGGGGCCGTCACATGCCCATGGCATGGTTGGCAATTTGACATCCAAACAGGTTACTGCGAAAATATGCCTGGTGAAAATGCACGCAAAATCCCCATTCATGTTGAGGACGGAGTTATTTATTTGGTGGATTGAGAAGTCCTTGGCATGACTTGAGTAAATCTTGGTAGGTGGGAATAAAATCGATAAAGGCATACTCTTTCTTCAAAGCATTCTGCCAACCAAATTTAATCTCATGTTGGTTAGCTACGGCAATGAAATAGGCTCCCAAAAAATGGTTGTAGCCAGTGACTTGGTTGATAACTTTTGTGCTCAGATTCACGGCCTTGCACTCAATAACTAGTAGAGGATACAAGGCATGCGCAGGATGGATGCCTTGCCCAAAACACACAATGTCTATTCTTCTATCGGGAATCATCTTCGCCTGAGACAGATGGGGCATGAGACTTAATTCTCTTTCAACCCCCATCAATCCAACAGGAAATCCTAATTGACGAATCATTTTAGTAATAAGTGACTGCCTGACATATTCTTCAGGCAAAGCTGCAACCCATTCTTGACGAATAGGACAATAAATTTTTTCCGATGCCATTAATCTTAAGCTTCCGGTTCAATAATCCCGTAATTTTGATCGCTTTTTCGATAAATGACTTTTAATTTCATATCATTTTCTGAACGGAAGATTAAAAATGCATCACCGGACAATTCCATTTTCATAATGGCTTCTTCATTCGTCAAAATTTTTAACGGAATTGTTTCGCTAGAGAGAATATGACGGGGTTTATAATTTTCTTCTAGACGACGCTGACTTTCATCTTCGATTTGTTCGTTAACATCGCTCAATTCTTCTTGACCTGGTGCCTGATAAACATTCACTTTCATATCGACAACAGTCAGTTTTTTAGCTTGATGATCTCTAATTCGACTTTTATATTTCAATAGTTGCCGTTCAAGCTTGTCAACCGCCTTATCAATAGATACATACATATCGTCACAAACTGCATGACTCTTAATCTTAATATGATCTACTTTTAAAACGATATCAACGCGGTGTTCAAGTTTTTGAATATCCATTGTAATTATCACATCAATAATTCGATGGCTTAAACGGTCTATTTTAGAGACTTTTTCGATCGCATAGTTCTTCATTGCCTCAGTTACAAGGACATGTCGACCTGTTACGGTAATGTTGTATGGCTGTACTGATTCATCTATTTTCACTTTGCTGCGATTCATAAGCAACCTCTACTTTGATTTTCCTGTTAAAAAAGATTAAAGTGCGCATCAACTCTCTTTATTTAGAAGTCTACCCTTTAGAACAAATATTGAAAAGAGGTAACCGTTTTTTAATCAGAAATAGAAAGTTGGAGAAAATTCAATAAAAATGAAATGAGAGGACCTCTTTGATTTTCAAAGATTTGCCATATGTTATCTAATCTCCGCCCCCATCCAAATGGATAAAAAAAACAACTTGCACACTTACCTGCTCTCTCTTAATATCTTATCACAAAAAGACTCTGCTTTCATCCTAATCAAGAAGTTAAACTAATGAAAAATCATTTTGAAAATCCATCAAATGAAGTCAGGCCTCCATGGATTGTTTATCCAGGAATCCCACCGGGAGATATTTTTTGGAGATTTGGTGGTGAATCTTATATGCACACTGTTTTTCAAGCCCACTGGAAGTCCTTAACAGACCAAGATAGAAAAGAATATCTTGAGCGGTGGGAAGCCACAGGAGAGTGGTTTAATGACTTAGATCCAGAAATGGATCCTGATATAAGAGATTTTTTGGAGGAACTATACACGGAATAGCCCATTAATGGACATCTAACTTATCAAGACCTTCCGTTTTAACCCCTGTAAATGCATCCCAAGCAAGGCAATACTTGCGCGATTCTGGACCTAAATGGGAAACAAATTGCTTAGGATCAACTTGTTCAGGAGTTACATTGAGAATGTTCTCTAAAAAACAGGTGCATATGGCATTTTGCACATCATCGTCTCCATTCACAAGAAGCTCTTCCATGTAACAGAAAATTTCTTTTACCCGTGCTGGATCCAAAGTTTTAGCACCAAGCAATGTCCATATATAGTGAGAAAATTCACTCATTTCCCCCCATAGAGAGGTTTTAAAATATTCATCTTCCTCAGCTTTATAAGCAGTCCAAAGAGGAAGAAAATCCGGAAATTTATTTAGGATTAATTTCATGCAATTTTCTTGTGATACTTTCATATGTAATATTGCCTAACACAAGGGTTGTCTTTGTATCAATATGGGCTCCAAAACTTGCTCTAAATGCGAAAGCTTAGTCGCTATGACATAACCGCTCATACCAACCGATGACTCAAGATAAAACAGTTTTTTTTCGTCAGATCTCATACATTCTAGATATTTTCTGGGGATATGACAGTCATTTTTTAACTGCTCTGGAAGTCGATCTATATCAAATTCATATAAGTCGAAGAGGATATTTTGATTTTCAAATGGGCTTAGCCCCCAACCTTCAACCGAGCTAAATTCTAGTAAAAATTTATTTTTCGATTCTGACTCCGCCTGCACAAACAGTTTTTGTTGCTGCAAATCATACAACAGGCCCGTAATCGACAGATCGTGATAAGACTTTTCCAGTGTTTAACCTTTAAGAATCAATATTTAGTGAGAATTTGTAGGAAATGTTATGAGAGCATTTTTTTGATTTTCAAAGATTTGCTTACGTAACTTTAAATTCCCTAGCTGCCCACAGGCTGCCATGATATCTTGCCCTTTTGTCAAACGCAGCAACGTGTAATATCCCTTTTGACGCAAAGATTGGGTAAAAGCTTCAATCGTATTTAAATCAGGAGCTTGAAAGCGATCGCGACTTTGTGGGTTGTAAGGAATTAAATTAATTTTAACATTCAATCCTTTCAAATATTCCGACAGTTGAAGAGCATGCTCAATCTGATCGTTCTGTCCTTGCAAAAGGACATAGGCAATTAAAATCTGCCGTCCCGTTTTTATACAATAGCCCTGCATGGCTTCGTATAGTGTTTGAAGATCGTATTTGCGATTTACGGGCATGAGTCGATTGCGTAATTCATCTGTAGGTGCATTAATTGAAACGGCCAAATTAGGTGCTTGTCCACCCAGATTTGCAAGTTTATCAATTCCGTCGACACATCCACTTGTTGAAATGGTCATTCGCCGTCTTCCAAACCCAAACCCTTTTGGATCATTAAATATGCGGACTGCTTGCATCACAGCATCAAAATTATCTAAGGGCTCACCCATTCCCATAAAAACAAGATTGCGAAACGAAAATTGATTGTGGTGTTTAGCAAGGTAAACTTGTGAAACAATCTCTTCAGTTGTTAAATTGCGTAAAAGCCCCATTTTGCCAGTTTCACAAAAAGCACATCCCATCTGACAGCCGACCTGCGAAGAAATGCACAATGTTCCACCCGACTGCATCGGGATTTGCACAAATTCGACTTCCAAACCGTCAGCGGTTTTACCCAAAAATTTTCCTGTTTTTCCGTCTTCTTTCCGATCTCCCAATGAAAGTTGGGAAACACTCACATTTTCTAGAATAGCAGTGCGAATTTCTTGAGCATTATTAAAAGCAGGATGTGCAGCATTTAAACTGCCTGAGCGGAAAAATTCTTGATAAATTAGGGAAGCATGCACACGCCCCTTGCCTAAGCGTTCAGCAATAGCATGGATGAAGGATTCTTCTGTGTGTGCTAAAATTGAGATTTTTTCTGTCACGTAGAAACAGGAATAAAAAACGCACCGAAGAGGGGTCGAACCTCTAACCACCCGGTTCGAAGCCGGGTACTCTATCCGATTGAGCTATCGGTGCAGATTGATGTATTTATTAAATGGAAGATATTAGACGATCTGGGATATAAGCTGCAAGCATGAAAAAATGTTTTGGCACAAATTAATCTCGACTGACATAATTAGATTACTTGAAGATATAGGGAGAAAGGACTATGGGACATCATTGGATTATGCAATTTAAAAATGCGACTCGACAAACGCAATATTTTATCCTAACCTGGGTTATCTATATGATTGCTATTATTGCTTCTACTCTCTATGCTTATGGACGCCTTGAATTTGTCAAATCAGATGATTATCAAAGCTCTGAATCCATTAAAAACATAGAAAATCGTTGAATATTTGGTTAGATTATGTCGATTACACCTGAGTATCTCCAGCATGAAGAATATCAAAATCGTAAAAGAAAGCTTGGAGAAATTCGAGAATTAGGAATTGATCCTTATCCAGCTTCCTATAAACCTCAAGATACAGCACAAAAACTCCAGACCACTTATGGCCATTCAGCAATTGGTCACAGTGAGGATGCGGCTGCTGGATCTACTCAAACAGCCTCTGTAGCTGGACGTTTAATTTTATTTAGAGCTATGGGAAAAAATGCTTTTGGTCATATTCAAGATGCATCAGGACGTATACAAATCATGTTCAATCGCGATCTCACCCAAGTGACTGGTTACACACCACAGGGAGAAGAAGCTTTAAGTCCCTTTAAATTTATTGAAAAGAAAATTGACTTAGGCGACATCATCGGTATTGAAGGAAATCTTTTCCATACGAATAAAGGGGAACTCACGATTTTTGCAAAACGTGTGACTCTGCTTTGTAAAACACTCCTTCCTCTACCTGATAAACATGCTGGATTAAGTGACAAGGAACAAAGATACCGAAAAAGATGGCTTGATCTAATCGCCAATGAGCACGTAAAAAATACATTCCTTCTGCGCACACAGATTCTCCGTTTTGTACGGAAATTCCTTGATGATGCCCACTTCACTGAAGTTGAAACCCCCATCCTCCAAAGTGTGTATGGAGGTGCAGAAGCACGTCCTTTCTTGACTAAACTCAACGCTCTCGATCAAGAAATGTTCATGCGCATTTCGTTAGAACCTTCTTTGAAAAAATTGATTGTCGGGGGAATAGACCGCGTTTACGAAATTGGAAAAGTTTTCCGTAATGAAGGGATTGACCGCAGCCACAATCCAGAATTCACATTAATGGAAGCCTATGCTTCTTATTGGGATTACAAAGATATGATGGTTTTCTGTGAGAATCTTTTCGAGAAAATGGCCCTCCACCTCTACGGAACAACGGAAGTACCTGCACTTTCACTCGAGACACAACAACCGATTAAAATCGATTTTAAAGCTCCTTGGAAACGTCTCACGATGAAAGAAAGTTTAATCGAGTACGCCAAAATCAATCCTGACGATCTTACTGATCAAGAAATGCGTGAAATGCTTTTGGCAAGTGAAACATGTGATCCTAAAAAAATTACCCCCCTCACAAGAGGTCTTCTGATCGCTGCACTATTTGAAACGTTTGTTGAGCAACATTTGATTCAGCCCCATCATATAACGGATCACCCAATCGAGACTGCTATTCTGTGCAAACCAAAAGCGAATGAAGAAGGATTAATTGAAAGATTTGAGAGTTTTGTTTTGGGAGGAGAAATTTGCAATGCCTACTCCGAGCTGAATGACCCGGAACTGCAAAGAAAACTTTTTGATGAACAATCAAAACGCAGAGATTCTGGGGATGAAGAAGCTAGTCCTGTTGATGAAGAGTTCATCGAAGCTATTCACCAAGGTATGCCACCAACTGGTGGGATTGGTATTGGAATTGACCGTTTAGTGATGCTTTTAACAAATGAGCACTCTATCCGTGATGTCTTGTATTTTCCTTGGATGAAGCCCCAATAAAAGAAATTAAAAAAGGCAAAGGTGATCATCCTTTGCCTTTTCTTCACTTTTTAGAATTCTATACTTTTCGATTGAGAATTTCTTCAGTTATTTCACCTGTAAATTTTAAGCCATCTCTAAAAATGATTGTTCCGTGTTTGGGTATATCACCTTCAAATGTGCCCACGAATTCCACAATATCGTGATCCTCAGGATATTGCATCTTACCTTCTAAAGGATATTGACGTTCAAATCTTCCTGTAAATTTAGATCCATTCAGATACTCAAAAGTTCCTTGAAAGTTTTTTTCTTGATCGGAACATGCTACATACCGAACTCCATCTAACAAGGTTATTTTACCTCCCAAAGCTTCACTCGTTATATCTCCTGTATAGTCAAAGCCATCCTTGAAAAATAATGTTCCTCTTCTCGGTTGAGTATCTTCAAATTCACCGGCGAATGTTTGGATCGGGCCGTTTACGAATTGCAAAGCTCCCCTATCTGGCATTAAATCTTTAAATTTCCCCTTAAACTGACTATCTTTTGGGCAGACAATTTCTCCTTCTATTGGACGTCCCCATTTATCAAATGTCCCCTTAAAGAAGGCATTATATCCCTTATTTTGAAGGTGATACGTTTCCCCGTCTTTTTGAACTCGAGCGCGGAACACATTTTTGACTTTTTTTCCTTTATGAGCAGTCATTACAGCTTGAATTAATCGGTCTTTCTTAAATTTCGCAACGAATACACTTCCATCATTTAAGGTAGCTTTGGCCTTCCCATATTTATCATCATTTTTAAAAGTATATTCGTAAATCCCACCCGGACTTGTTAATTTTCCTCTACCATGGGCTAGCCCTCTTTTAAAGGTCCCTTCAAATATCTCTCCATTAAGGTCCTTTATAAAACCATACCCGGAAAGTAGTTCCTTATTTTTGTGATGTCCTAAAAATACAGATCCATCTTTTAGTTCCAACTTTTCATAATCTGATTTGAGGTTAGCTATTTGCCTGGGAGAAAGGATGCCAAATGTTTCTTCGATAACTACAACTTTTGCAATTTGAGAAGAAATAAATTGAGTTAGGTCCCCTGATAGTTTTTCCTGAGCAGCAAATGCCTGTTTACTAACTCCAAATCGTTTTAGCAAGCTATTTTTGTTTATTTTTACATATTCATTATCGTTTGTTTTTAATAAAACAAACCTTCTTTTCTCGAAAAATCCTAATTTTGGGGGCTTAGCCACATTGGACGTGATAATTGAATCATAAGCGATAAAATATCTTGTAGAACCTCCCGCACCAGTGAATTCAATGCGGTTCTTACTTTTACCTGAGCTATTTAGAAGCTTCTCTGCAGACGTATTTTGATGGAAAGAAATATTAAGAGGTGAAGTTGACATATGGATCTCCCATTTAAACAAATTAATTCAGCAAGTATAACATAATTATGAATTAATTCCAATAAATGATTATTAATTTAGTAAACCTTTGCCATTTACTCATCCAAGAATTCCTGTTCTCGACCATCGGGATAAGTCATCTTACCCTGAATAATATTCCCCGCTTGATCCAACAAGCCAATAAATGTGCGATGATCTGCAAATACCAGTTCCCCCATTTTCATCCTGCCATCGTCATAAAAAGTCCCATCGAATTCAAAAAGTTCACGCCCATCTGGAAAAAACATCTCGCCTTGTGCTCGTATACCATTTTGGCTTTCACCATTGACCCGATAAAAAGCAACACCATCCTTATAATCACCTTGCTCATCAAAAAGCCCATCATACCAGCTGCCATCTGGATAAGAGACCTTGCCCATAAGAAAATTCTCGTTATGACGAAAAGTTCCATTGTAACTGATCAAATGATGTCCCTCAGGAAATTGCATAAAGCCCTTTAGAGGAGCTCCGCCATTTTTACATTGTCCCGCAAATAGCCTTCCATCTGGAAAATATAGAAGCCCTTCACAATATCCCCGCCTGTCATAGGTCCCACTAAACTCCCTTCCATCTGCATAGATAAGATGACCTTGTTTTATGCGACCTTGCTCGAACAGACCCTCAAAAATACTCCCATCATGAAATGTGAGTTTTCCACGGTCGTATTTTCCATCTGGCTGTAAGCTCCCTTGGTATTCAATAAATAAATTTCCTGGAGGATACCTAAGATGCCCATCATGTGGTTCCCATCCTTCAAACTTTCCATTAAATACACTTCCATCGAAAAGAATCAATGAGCCTTCTTTTAAACACCCCCATTCGTCAAATGTTCCTTTAAAGCGATCTATTCGGCCAGCTTTAGAAATCTCGAGAACACCTTCTGCGGGTGAATACATCGTAAATTTAGCCTTCAGTTTTTTTCCATGAATATGAGTCATTTTCCCCTGAATCATACGATCCGCTTTAAATTTTCCTAAAAAAATATTCCCATTTGCAAAAGTTATTTTGGCTATTCCTTCCTTTTGACCATTCTTAAACGTATAAGCGTATCTATCCCCTTTAGGATCACTCATAAATCCCTTACCATGGAATTGACCTTCCTTAAAATGACCTTCGAACATTTTACCATCTGGTAATTTCAAAAAACCATAGCCGGAACGTTCTCCATCTTTTTTATGCCCTAAAAAAACACTTCCATCTGTATGTTCTTCAATAACATAATCGGGCCTAATTTTAGACCTTTGGGTAGGCGTCAAATAACCAAAATGTTCTTCTAGCAATTTGGCCTTTTCAATCTGGGCAACAACAACAGGATTTATGTCTCCGTGATGAAGTTTTTTTTGTTTTGAAAATTCTCTTTTGCTAATTCCAAATCTTTTTAAAAAACTATTTTTGTTCACTTTTACATATTCAGAATCGGATACTTTAATCAAGAAAAATCGTTTAGAAGAAAGATAGCCTAATTTGGGAGAAGAAGCATCCTTACTTTTGAGAATCGAATCGTAGGCGATTAAATAGCTTTTTGAATGGCTCAGATCAGTAAATTCAATCCGCTTTTTACTTTTTCCAGGCGCAGGCACTTTTGCTGCATTTTGAAGGATTTTGAAATCCAATGGAAGAATATGCATTATTATTTCCTATTTGTAATACATCTTTAAATATATGATATCAATAATTATATATATAAACTATCAGGTCATAAAAATAGAAAAGGCAAAGATCTTACTCTTTGCCTTTTTCAAGTTCATATTTTTTCTATTGTTACCTATCAAACACTTCATCCGTTATATGGCCTACGTATTTGTAACCGTCTTTAAATAGTAACGTTCCTTGTTGCATTTTTCCATCTTCAAGGGTTCCTTCAAATCTTACAAACTGCGGATGCTCAGGAGGAAATAACATCTCCCCAGATATAGGCTCTGAATGACTAAATTTTCCAATAAATTTGATTCCATCGGGATATGAAATAGTCCCCTCAGTATAGTGTTCGCCTTCAAAAAGACCTTGATAAATCGTTCTGTCTGTAGCGTAATAGGTTCCTTTCTCAAATTGCTCATTTTCGTTAAAGCGTCCCTCGAAAACAAGAACACCATTATTTGTGAGCTTTCCATAGAAAAAAAGACCTCCTCTAAACTGACCATCCTGGACCCGACCATCTGGGAGTTGTTTGATCCCTAAGAAAGGTTTATTATTGAAAAACTTTCCCTCAAAAGAAGATCCATCAGCAAATGTCATGAGTCCTTCAGCATAGTTTCCAGATCCATCAAAATCTCCTTTATAACTTTCGCCTGAAGGAAGTGAAAACTCTCCTTTCAAAAAGTCGAAGTCTTTAAATGAGCCTTCAAAGCGAGCCCCATTTCCGAAGTTTATATGGCCTGTTTGAAAACGTCCCCAGACATCAAGCGTTCCTCTATAAATACCTGAGAGTCCCCCTGGTGTGGTTATTTGATATGAGCCATCCACTAGACGCACAACATGACCTTTAGCCTTTTTTTCGTATTGAGAAATCATTGCATACACTAAAACATCGTCCTTATGCGCCCCAACAAATACAGTTCCATTTTTCAAGGTCGCTTTCATTTTTCCATGTTTAGCACCATTTTTATAAGTATACTCGTAAGTGTCTCCCTGAGAAGTAGTCATTTTTGCTTTCCCGTGAACTTTACCATCTACATAAGTGCCTTCAAATTTTTCTCCAGTGGATGTTTTTAATAAACAATGTCCTGTACGCAGGCCATTTTTTTCGCATCCCAAAAACACAGCATCGTCCTTTAGCTCTTTCATCACATAATCAGATTTGAGCTTGCTCATCTGCTTCGGAGAGAGCTGCCCAAATATGCGGTGAATGGATTCTGCTTGCGCAATTTGGGAAGAAATTAATTTTGCTAACTTTTCCTTAGAATTATTTTCTTTAAATGTTTCTTTACTAATTCCAAATCGCTTAAGAAAACTATTTTTGTTAACTTTTGCGTATTCCGTATCAGATATTTGGATCAAAAAAAATCGTTTTCTTGCAAAAAAATCCAGCTGAGGAGTTACATTTGCACGAATAATTTTATCGTAGGCAATTAAATACCGGTTGGAAGAATCCTCCGGGCAAAATTCAATGCGCTTTTTTCTTTTGCCCGAACTATTGGGAAGTTTTTCTGCAAGCTGATTAGAATAAAAATTAAAACTTGGAAATGAAATTGACATGCATAAATCCCTTCCAAGCTGATTAGAATAAAAATTAAAACTTGGAAATGAAATTGACATGCATAAATCCCTTATAAACAAATTAATTTTATAAAATATAATACCATATTTCCATTTTTTAGTAATAAATTAATTTATTAGTTATTCGATGATATCCGAACTATTTAGAGTTTTAACTATACGAGAAGCACAAATGACTCATCAAAAAAAGTTTCGTTCATTAAGGGCACAGAGAATCTCCATTTTTGATTGAAACAACACATAAATGGTTGATTGTGAAACTTCAGCCAATTTGGCTAATTTTTTAATTGTGGATATGGGAAAATATCGAC
The DNA here is from genome assembly GCF_050255895.1 of Parachlamydia sp. NCBI lineage: Bacteria > Pseudomonadati > Chlamydiota > Chlamydiia > Parachlamydiales > Parachlamydiaceae > Parachlamydia > Parachlamydia sp. The sequence goes on along the minus strand of NZ_JBFWIR010000014.1, from coordinate 8,358 downwards.
ACCTAGAAGGATGCTTCACTGCACCATTGCTAATGCAGGGAAAAGAAGCCCCTTCAGCTTAGTCAAACACCGGTAGAAGAAAGCAAGAGCTATACACTCTTGCCTTCTTCATTAATTTTAATGCTCTTTTTTTATTTCAGAGTTCTTTTTAGCATCTTCATTGACAACGCTAGGTTCTTTTTGCTTGAGATCAAGCTGCTTAGAAGACAAATAATCTGAGAAAATAAACTTTTTTAAAATAGGATATAATTTCCAAATCAACCCTATCAGACAAAAGAGAAGAATTAAATTTAGAAATAAAAGCGAAAAGAAAATAAAACGAAATCGTGATACTGATTCTTTTGCAAGATCGATCGACCAAATATTTTCCAATTGCAATGCATTTGAATGCATCCGGAAAGGTTGTTCAGTAATTGCAGCTCGTTCTCCAATAATGGTTACATTATCATATTTTAATCCCGTCACACTCGCCGCAACAAGCTGTCGAATTTTAGACCTTAGTTGACTATTTGGATCATCTAAAATCCCGTTATGTTTGATGTAAACAGAAGCTGTGATAGGTCCAGATGTCGTCCCTGTAATGGGATTTTCTTCTGGAAAAGAAATCATCACATTTGCATCGATCACACCATCGATCTCTTTAATTGTATTGGCAATCTGTTGCGCTAATCCTGCCTGATATCGAATTCTTTCCTGCGTTTCGGAAGGAACAAGACTCGAAGACCCAAAAATATCGAGTAAACTTTCTTGATGCTTTCTTGGAAGCCCTTCCTCATCCAAAAAGCTCATCGCATCCATGGCTTTATTTTCGGGAACTTGGATATCCCAAAAAACGGCTTTTTGAGGTCCAGTTCCGCCGCCTTCTGAACTTTCAACTTTTGTCGATTCAATATTTTTGCTATTCAAAAAAACGATAATTTCATTTGCGTCTTGCTCTCTAATTCCATGAACAATTGTTCTTTCAGATGAACAACTTGTTAAAAGAAACAATGAAATAAATAGGTAGACAATTTTAACAATGGTATTTTTCATTATTACTCTTTAAATTTGATCGTGAACTTCATTTTCTTATTAAATTTCTGAAAACATTTCCAGGATTAATTAGTCTTCATTAGTTTAAAATATTAGACAAAATAATACATTCGAGGTTAATACAAATGAGCTAAGCGCTTCTAGCCAAACCACAGGTTTTACCTCGGCCTCTTTTATTCAGAGTGGACCATTAGATGGACGAAAGTTTATTCCTTCAAATCCTCAAGAAAAAAAATCAGGAGTCATCGAAACCACGCTAAGCACATATAATCTTTCTTTTACATTCCCACCTATTTTCAACAAACAAGAATGTGCCAAAGCATGCAATGAAAAGAAAAAAATTGACAAATGTGAAGAAATACAGGATTAAATTCTAAAGTGTATGAAAAAAAGCGCTTGAAATCATTCAAAAAAAGCAGATCTTCTGGAAGCCTCACCCCTCTTTTTAAAACCTCGGAAGAGAAGAAACACTGAAATTGACGCAAAATCCATTTACAAAGAACCATTTGAAAACATTAATCGCAATGAAGCCATTTCTTCAATCCCAACCCTTTTCCTTTCATGCTTTAGAATTCGACTTAAACAACTTAAACAACATTTAAATGGTGTCTTTAGAAAAAGGATTGAAAGATCTTCAAAAAACTTAATCTAATTATCGATAACTTATATTCTTCAACTTAGAATAATATTCATCTTTTGATCTTGTAAAAAAATTAAATATATTTTAAGCAAAAAAAAGATAACTAAATCTCTATAGGGGAATTTATATGGATGAAAAATATGGACTCGGGTACAGGTTCCAGGAATTCGATCAAATTCGTCGAAATTGGACCGGTTTTCTTGCAATAGGCATTTTATTGATTATTATCGGTAGTGCGGCAATTGGATTTTCAGTTTTTACAACTCTTTTTTCTATCTTTATTCTGGGTGCTTTCTTGGCTTCGGCTGGTATCCTTCAAATTATTCAAAGTTTTTGGGCTAGAAAATGGAGCGGCTTGTTCCTTTCCGCGGCTCTTGGGATTCTATATCTTGTGACAGGAGTAATTTGTTTTGCTAGGCCCACTTCAAGTGCTATAGCATTAACTCTTTTGATAGCAGCTTTTTGCTTAATTAGTGGACTAGTCAAAATGTTTAATGCGATCGTACTTCGCTTTTCTCAGTGGGGCTGGGTTTTCTTTAATGGTTTAATCACTTTTATTTTGGGTATTTTAATTTTATCCGATTGGCCTGTATCAGGTTTATGGGTGATTGGATTGTTTGTAGGAATTGACATTTTGCTCTTAGGTTGGACATGGGTTCTCTTAGCTCTATCAGCCAAAAAGAGTGAAAGCTAGAGCATTTTCAAGCAGGGTAGCAAATGGCTATCCTGCTAAATCTCTTCTTTTATTTGATGGTAACACTCCCTCCTTTAAAAAACTTATCCGTCCATTTTTATAAGTAGATAGTTTGACTAAACAAAATAAAAACCGAACGTTATTATATTTTACACTTCTTGTCGTTAATGATGGTTTTTGATAAAATACAATTATTTCTTTAATTGGAAGAATCACATGACAACTTTATCTGTTGCTTTCTATAAAAATAAATCTGCTGAAAAACTTTTTATTCCAGAAAAAAGTTTAGGAAAAAGCAAAAAACGGATTGAATTTTCTAGTCTAGAAGGAACAGACAGATACTTAATTGCTTACGATTCAGTTATTCAGACAAAAAATGGGGTGCCTCCCAAGCTAGGTTTTTTTGCTAACAAAAGGTTTGTTCTACTAAAATCTAATGAAGGCTATATCAAAGTAAATGCAAATAGTTTGCGAAAAAGATTTGAAATTAGTAAAAAAGAACTAGCGAAACAAAAAAAGTGCAATAATGGGGATTTAACCCAATTTATAGCTTCTCGAATTCAAAAAAAGCTCACTGTGGACCAGGGATTTGGAAAAATTCAGTCTGAGCAGAGAGCCTCTACAGACATGGCGCTAATTCATGGCTTAAATTCTCAGAAATTCAATGATATTTCGCCCCAGCAGAAAGTCTCTACAATTTCCGATACATATACAACAATATCAACTTCTGAATTAAATACTCTGGTTTATACACAGGCGGCGAAAATTGCCGAGAAAAAATTGCTCTATTGGATGCCTCATCCCCTTTTTACAAATTCTGAGGGTCCTTTTCCAGACGAGTATATGAATGTTCCAGATTTTTATGGATCACGCCATTGTATGTTCTATTTTGGAAAAGAAGAAACACTAAAACTGTTCAATAGTAAATTCACAAAGAATTATTTTTTGGAATGGCTAAATGAGAGATCTGATAGTGAACAACTATCTGATTCAAAGATGAACATTTCCCAGATTTTAGAACATCCAAATCAGCACCCTTCTCCTATTTTTATGTCGTGTGCAGATTTTTTCTATTTATCATTGTACAAAGCAAAAGTTATTACTAAAGATCAAATTTTGCAGATCTACCAAAGTGCCAGACAACAACAAATGATGGATGATCAAGCCTCTGCAATTTCTACCCATTTTTATGGATTTGATACACATCAATTTGAAGACATGGAGTCAATGACAACACAAGGAAAGCCAGGCGATGTTGTCATTGGATTTGATGAAAATAATAAGCCAATGCACATCATGTTTCTTGGAAAACCAGGATCTGCTCTAGGTCTGTGGAGACTACCCGCTTATCATGCCGTCGAATTTAAATTAAAAGAAATTGAATGGTTCAAAATGAAACTCAAATGGTGTCCTTTACAAAAGGGACTGGACAACCTTCTCGCAAATATAACGATGCAGTAATTAAAGCAGCTCTCGCAATTCAGTCCCATTTGTCAAAGATAGAGCTTGCGGTTCACACACTTTCATGCAAGGATAATCTGAACAATGCAAGCAGGGTTGCCTTTGCGGATAGAGCAAAGGATGCCTTTTTTCCAAATCTTCTATATAGATGGCATTTGCCGGACAGGCTGCCATGCATGCATCACAGCCTGTACATAATTCTTGGAAAGTTCTTTCGGAAGAGGAAGCTCCTGGCGGGCGGACTTTTTGTGTTTCGTCTGCCATGGATTCCAATTTTTTCACTATGGGATGGTCTTCAATTAAACTCAGTCCACTGGAAACAATCTTCCTAAAAGCTGATGCAAAGAAATGCTGACGATCCATCCTTATTCTTGAAGGACTCTTAAAACCAGATTCTTTCCATTTTCAGTCAATGAAACTGTCAATGGGCTTCTTTTTTTAAGAAAATTTGCTTGGATAAGCATATTGCAAATGGCATCTACACCACGCGATTGTAAACCGATCCGATTTCCCATTTCATAACGATCGACTTCTCGATCAAAATCATCCTGCACCTCTTCATATACAGCAATCATGAAGCGTTCATCTTTTGTTTTAGCGCGACTCATTTAGTAGACCTTTCTATTTTTTTTAACCTTGCCCCTTTAACAGAGTCTTCAATGATATATCCATGAGAATGAATCAAATCTCTCAATCGATCAGCTTCAGACCAGTTTTTATTCTGTCGAGCAATATTGCGCTGTTCAAGCGCGTCTTGTAATTCTTGAGGAATCTGCTCTGCTTGCACTTCGAATGTAAAAATGGCCAGAACCTGATTAATTTTTTGCAGAAATTCTAAAATTTCTGCAGCTTCAGAATCTCCCACAAGCCCCTTATCACACAAAGTATTGATTTCTCGAATCATTTCAAACAAAGCGGCTAATGCAACAGAAATGTTGAGATCATCCGCTAGAGCTTTAGCAAATGCATAGAGCGTTCTTTCGATGACTGGTGCCACTGATCCCGAGTCTGCAGATCCCTTGATCTCTTGCACTCGTCTGATAAAATCCTGCACTCTTCTTAAGCTGTGCCGAACAGCGTCCAGTCCCTCAAAAGTAAAATTCAACTGTGTTTTATAATGCGTTTGCAAAAGCATGTAACGTACTTCGACACCTGAAAATCCTTTGGCTAAGAGATCTCTCAGCGTATAGAAATTTCCCATACTCTTAGACATTTTCTTCCCATCCACAATCAAGTGCTCAGCATGCATCCAGTGCTTAACAAATGTCTTTCCTGAACATGCTTCAGATTGCGCAATTTCATTTTCATGGTGAGGGAACATATTATCAACCCCACCCACATGGATATCAATGGTATCTCCCAACAATTGCATGGCCATGGCTGAGCATTCTAAGTGCCATCCGGGACGGCCAGGACCAAAGGGGCTATCCCAATAAATTTTTCCATCTCTCTGCGGATCATAATTTTTCCACAAGACAAAATCTGATACGTTTTCTTTGTCATATTCATCTGCAGCCACCCGTTCCGATGCACCAACCTTCAACTCATCTAATTTAAGATGAGACAAGCATCCATAGCGAGGAAACTTTCGAATAGCGTAATAAATGCTGCCATCTTGCCCTTTATAGGCAAATCCTTTATCGATGAGTGTTTGAATCATCTCAATCATCGGCTGGATATAGTCAGTGGCAGCCGGGTAAACTTCGGCAGGTTCAATGTGCAAAGTTGCAAGATCTTGAAAAAAAGCATCTTTATAAGGCTGTGTAAAGGCATTTAGCGTAATTCCTTTAGAAATAGCCCCTTTAATGGTTTTATCATCAACATCAGTCAAATTCATCACCTGTTTAACTTTCAAACCAAAAAATTTCAAAGTTCTTCTCAGCAAATCTTCAAACACATAGGTTCTAAAGTTTCCGATGTGTGCAAAGTTATACACGGTGGGTCCACATGTATACAATGTGATTTGCCCCTTTTCTGCGACCAAGGTTTCTTTGACACGTTTCTCAGTGTTAAATAGTTGAATTGGGCAGTTTGTGAAATTTAATGATAAATGCTTGGTATCCACAAATGTCATTGTTCCTACTCAGATGTTTCTGTTTGCTTATTTATATATTCTGCTTCCAATTCACGATAATGAATTTTTCCTGTTCCCATTAATGGAATTTCTTCCAGCTGGATCAAGGCTGAAATTTTCACCAAATTGCTAAATCCTGCATCACGCAATGCTTTATTAATTTCATCCAACGTGACAGAAAACTTCGTAAATAAAAAGAGTTTTGTTTTTCCTCCATCGTGCTCCTTGGCACTTACGGCAAGAATAGGCCCCTCTTCTGCCGACCACCCTTTTTCAAGAGCTGTCTGCAAGAGCACATCTTCTATAGCCGGCAAGCTCACCATTTCTGCACCGATTTTGATAAATCGTTTCATTCTGCCAGAAATCGTTAAATTACTTTCTGGATCGAGGAAACCCAAGTCGCCCGTCTTATACCAGGTTTTTCCTTCAATGTCGATAAAAGGAGATGCAAGTCCCGGGTTTAAATAGCCTTGAAAAACATTTGGACCTCTTGCCAGAATTAATCCTTGTTGACCTTGCGGAAGAAATGCATATGTTTCCGGATGCACAATCACAATCTCGATTCCGGGGAAAGCTTTTCCAACACCTCGATTCGGTTTGCCCACTTCGTTTGCGGTCAAAATAGGTGAACATTCGGTAATTCCATATCCCTCAAGAAGCGCATCTAGTTTTCCGATTTGCTCCATTTCTCGGAATAACTGAGGGGGAGCTTTTTCTGCACCTGTTACACATAAACGTAAGGAATCCAACTGGCCAGGATTTGAAGATTTAATCATTCCTCTTAGAAAAGTAGGGGCCCCACAGGTAATCGTGACTTTCCACTTTTCGACATTTCGAGCCAATTCTTTGCCGTTTGTTGGATCTGGAGAATAAACCACTCGCACTCCCGCAAGCAAGCATAAAATCCCACAAATGTTAAATCCGAATGCGTGGAATGGAGGCAAAAATCCATAAAAAACGTCGTCAGAATAAATTTTGATTACATTAAAAATGGTTCTCTGATTACTTAACAAGTTTTCATGTGTCAAAGGAACCCCTTTTGGCAAGCTTTCTGTTCCGCTCGTGAAAAGTAGAACGGCCTCATCGTCTTTTGAGATATTTTGCATATTAAACTTTTTCAAAATCGCTCGCGTACTTCTTTTCGACCACCAAAAGGCTTTTAATTTGTCAGAGAGGCTAAATTCATGTCGCACATCTTCAAGTAAAATCAACTGGTTTTCAATAGGTGTTAAATCGACGTTATGCAGCTTATCGATAAAAACCCACGAACTTAAAACAGTCTCTAAACCAGCTAATTGGACTACAGATTCCAAATGACGAGCTCCCACTGTCCAGTTAATCAAAACAGGAACTTTGCCCGCTATTTGGGTTGCTAAAATGACTACATAGGCAGGAACGCTAGCGGGTAGCATGATACCAATACGTTTACCGGGCAGCTTTTGAATATAGGCGGCCAATAGCAACACACGCATTTTCAGTTGTGAATAGGTTAATATGCCAGAACGTTCATCTGCACAGGCAATCGTCCCCTTCTTTTTTGCACATTGATTAAGAAAGACTTCCGGAATCGTTTGACCTGGGGCTAAATTTACTTCATGCCGAGGAAATTTTTTATTCCATTTCGAAAAATCTTTATCTTCGTTTTGAGTTTGTTCTTTACAGACAATCTGTTTGGATGCCAAAGCCATTAATTTACCGACAGTCGTCAACTCTTTAAAAGGGACGGTATCGACATCAAACTGATCTTTTAAATACACATTCAATTCAGAAATATCTAAAGAATCTAAGCCAAGATCTGAGGACAATGACATCTCTGGATGGATATTCGCAGCCGAAATGTCTGTCATTTCTTGCAATTTGCTTAGAACGCTTTCGCGAATACCCGGTGGAATTGAAGCGATGTTTACATCAGGATCATCGTTGTTATCTTCGACGGTTATTTTAGGATAAACCTCTCCCCACATACTAGTCGAAACAAAAATTAAAGAATCACCAGGATATTCACCCTCTTGCTGCGTTAGTCCATCGGGGCGATTGTACCAATGTTCCAAATAACGATTAAATTCTAAGCGGCTACCGTGAACAGGCATATCTGCCGGAGCAACTTCATATTCAATAATAACTTCACGTCTGGGAGTAAAAAGCAAAAGGTTTTTAAAAACGCTTTTGACTCCATCCATAATGACTTTAAACATATTTGGCGTTTGGCCTGTCAATGCGCGTGAGAAAGAGCTTCCCCACAATCCTTTAACGCGTACAAGGACAATATTAGTATCGGGAGCCGCTTGTAAAATACGATGGACACCCGAATTTCCCCCCAAAATCTCGCGAGCAGTTTGTTTTAAACCGCCTCCGGGATAGATTAAAAAGTTATCTTTTTGATTTAAGCCATCAATCACAGCTTGCAAAGCTTTTTCACTTTTATTGCGCTTTAAACTATTTCCCGAAGTTTCGAAA
>NZ_JBFWIR010000013.1:0-47442 GCF_050255895.1 Parachlamydia sp. | reverse complement strand
TAAAAACATAAAGTAGAAAATGATGGTTTCCCAACGTGGTTTCGTTTCTTGCCCAAGATGCAAAAAGTAGCGCAATTGAATAACAGCTTGGATAAGGGCTAATCCCACTAGTGTATAAGCAAGAAAGCGACCAGAAAGGATTTTAGCGCTAGTCATAAAAAAAGAGATGACTGTAAGTATGATAGAGCCGATGAATCCAATCGCATATGATTTTAAAGTTCCGTGCCATTCTCTTTGAATGTCATGCAAACTACGTTCATTGTGCATTTAAATGACTCCCAGTAAGTAGACAAATGTAAAAATGAAAATCCATACTAGATCTAAGAAATGCCAGTACATGCTAAAAATCACAAGGCGTCTAAAGGTTATGGTGGTGATATCATGGAAATAGAGTTGCAAGATCATCACGAGCATCCAGATAAGACCAATGGAAACGTGAAGTCCATGCGTTCCTACCAGAGTGAAGAAAGACGATAAAAAGGCACTTCTTTGCCAGCTATTGCCTTCATGCACCAAACTCGCAAATTCGTGTAATTCTAGGGCAATAAATGACGCCCCTAGCAAGAACGTTACGATTAGCCAGCCAATCACATGATTTTTCTTATTTTGCAAAGAGGATAGCATGGCTAATCCACACGTCACACTACTGCTTAAAAGAATCATTGTTTCGCTGAACGCTGTTGAGAGGCTAAATAGATCGCGTGAAGAGGGACCGCCAAAGGTTTCAGTGTGAAGGACTGCATAAGTCGTAAAAAGTGATGTAAACAATATGCAGTCGGTCATTAAGTAGATCCAAAACCCTAAAACGGTTCTGGAATAGGTTTCATGTTCAAATTCTGCCGAGTGAAAGAGAGATTTAATCATACCGCATTCAACTCCCTGAGATGTGCATCTTCCATTTGCTTAACTTGAGCAGCCGTGATTACTTCATGCTCATCCTCGCTAGAAAGGCGCGTGATGACACACGCCACAATTCCAATTAAGCTAGTAATGGCAAGCCACGAGATATACCAAGTCATGGCGAAGCCAAAAATAAGACTCAAAACGCCTATATAAAGGCCCATAGGAGTGTTTTTTGGCAAATAGATATCTTCATAATCTTTTTCTTGAGGAGGTGCCTCTCCTCTCTTGATTGCCCACAACGGATCACGGTGATTGACTCGAGGGGTAATTGCAAAATTGTAGATCGGAGGAGGGGAGGGAATGGACCACTCGAGTGTGCGGCCATTCCATGGATCACCCGTTTTATCCCGATTTGTTTTGCGCTCAGCAATGCTTTTGAATAATCCATAAATTTGAATGCAGATTCCACATAAGATGACTAAAGCGCCTATGCCCACAGTGACAAAAAGAGGGTGCCATCCAGTCGAGGCTTCATAGTGGTCTAAGCGTCTTGTTGCACCCATAAAACCTAGCATGTATAGAGGCATAAAAGCGAGCAGGAATCCCGTAAACCAGCACCAAAAAGCATAACGATTTAAGGTTTCGCTCAGGAAAAAGCCTGTAAATTTTGGAAACCAGTAGGTAAAGCCTGAAAAGAATCCAAAGAGGAGACCTCCAATGACCATTCCGTGGAAATGTGCAATTAAGAACAGGCTGTTATGGACCTGGAAGTCAACAGGTGGAGAAGAAAGCAAAATACCCGTCATTCCACCCACACTAAAGTTTAATACAAAAGCGAAAAACCATAGCATCGGAGAGGTGAAGTGTACGCGTCCTCTAAATTTGGTGAATAGCCAATTGAAAATTTTTACACCCGTCGGAATCGCAATCAGCATAGTCATGATGGCAAAAAAGGCATTCACCTTGGGGCTAGCTCCCATTGTAAAGAAGTGATGCAACCATACGATGAAAGAAAGGAATGCGATAAAAATGAGCGCCCATACCATGGAGACATAACCGAATAACCGCTTTTCAGAAAATGTAGGTACCACTTCTGAGAATATTCCAAAGGCAGGTAAAATCAATATATATACTTCTGGATGACCCCAAGCCCAGATCAAGTTCACGTACATCATTGGATTTCCCCCATTTCCAGCCGTGAAAAAGTGCATGCCAAGGTAACGATCCAATGTCAGCATGGCAAGCGTTGCGGTCAAAATGGGGAATGCGAATATCACCAATACTACGGAGCATAGGGCGCTCCAGGTAAAGATTGGCATTTTCATGAAAGTCATGCCCGGGCAACGCATTGTTAAAATGGTCACTAGAAAATTCACACCCGAAAGGGTTGTTCCGACACCCGATATTTGGACTACCCAAATCCAGTAATCGATCCCTTCATCAGGACTATATTCAATTCCGGATAGAGGCGGATAGGCAAGCCAACCAGCTGATGAAAATTTTCCAATGGCCAATGAAACAAGTGTTAACATTGCTCCAGAAGCAAAGAGCCAAAAACTTAAAGCATTCAAAAAAGGAAAAGCGACATCCCTAGCTCCAATTTGAAGCGGAATTACAAGATTCAGAAGTCCAAAGACAACGCCCATTCCTACAAAGAATATCATGGTTGTGCCATGTGAAGAGAAAACTTCCTGAAAGTGTTCAGGAGAGATGAAACCATGCGCATCTCCTACTGAAAGAGCCTGTTGCAAACGCATCATCAGGGCATCAGCAAATCCTTTACAGAACATAAGTAAGGCCACAATGATGTACATTAGACCAATTCTTTTGGGATCGACGGATGTGAGCCATTCATCCCAAAGCCATTTCCAACTTTTGGTGTAGGTAATAGCGGCTATAATTCCGATGCCTGACACAATCATGCCAAAAACGGCCGCGTTTTGGCTTGCTTCGTGATGAAAGGCCTCCAGGGTTAATCTACCAAACATATCTGAATTAATCTCCCTTTGGATGCATGTATTTCATGAGAACTTGTTCAAACAAGTTATCGTCTTTCAATTGGTATATTTCGGGTGGGACATTGCTACTTGGAGCTGCTAATTTGTTATATTCATCTAAATTTAAGACATTTGAGGACTGTTTTACTGACTCTACCCACTTGTGATAATCCTCTTCGGAAGATGCTCGGGTGATGAAATGCATTCCAGCAAAACCCTCCCCACTGATATTGGCAGAAGACCCTCTAAAGTCTCCTGTAGCATTTGCAATGAGATGCAGTTGCGTTTTCATTTTAGGCATCGCATAGATTTGTCCACCCAGATGAGGAATCCAAAATGAGTTCATGGGAGCATCAGCTGTGATTTCAAAATGAATTGGAATTTGCTCAGGAATTTGCAGAAAATTTAAACTGGCAATTTTCTCTTCCGGATAAATGAATAACCATTTCCATTGTAAGGCAACAACCTGAATCGTGATGGGTTTTTTGTCTGATTCAAGTGGTCTTAAGGGGTCAAGTTCGTATGTTTTGACCCAAGTCAAAACTCCGATGATCAGCGTAAAAAAAAGAGGAATTCCCCACCAAAGATATTCGGCTAATCGGTTGTCGTCAAAGTCTGGGTCGTATTTTGCCTTGAGATTATTGGCACGGTATTTCCACGAAAAAATGAATGTCAAAACGTATACGGGAATAATTACCAGAAGCATGATTGCTTGAATGATCAAAAGCAGATTGCGCTCCTCTAAAGCAATAATCCCCTTAGGAAATAAAACCGCAATGCTATCCCGGTACTGCAAGATCGTTAAAGGCTGCATTATCAAGAATAGAAACAAGATGATGCTGGAGAAAACGAGCAAAAAAGGTACGAATCTTTTCCCTGGAGTCATGTTTGACAAACCCTCTAGATTATTTTTTACAAAAGTTCACTATAGTTTTTTTGGGAAGAATGTCAAGTTGAATTTTGATGGAATCGTTCAGGCTGATGTGTCGTGATGCGGATGAATTAAGCTGTTTGGTTTTGTAGGGAATAATGGTTCTTAAACCTGTGAAGGCAGTTTTTAGAGATATGATCAAAAGTTGTGTATGAGGTGAAAAAAAGAGAGCGCATCCTTAAAATGTTTTTTACGACAAAAACTAAATGGGAGTGCTCTCATGGAAGATTTTCGCTTTTCTTCAGAAAAAATGCCATCAACAAATGAACAAAATAATCCTCTCGAAGAAATTCTTCGCAAAGGAGCTCAAAAATTGTTGCAGCAAGCTATTGAATTTGAGTACAAGAATATCTGGAACTTTACAAACAATCGAAAGAATCTACCCATCAATCTCTTGCAGTAAGAAATGGTTACTTACCAGAAAAAACATTCAAACCGGTCTTGGACCAATTGCAATTCGCCAGCCTAGAATAAGACATAGAGACGATGGCAAGTTCACAAGTGCGATTTTGCCACCTTATTTGAGAAGGACACAAAGTATAGATGCGGTTATTCCTGCTTTGTATCTTAAAGGAATATCCACCTTGGATTTCCCGAAGCTCTAGAGGCAATTTTGGGAGAAAATACTAAAGGGCTATCACCCACAAATATCGTTAGATTGAAAGATTCATGGACAACAGAATATCAAAATTGGCTCAAAAGTGATTTATCTGCAAAAAAGTATGTTTATATCTGGGCGGATGGGATTTATTTTAACATTCGTTTAGAAGAAGATCGCCCCTGCGTTCTGGTTCTGATAGGTGCTTTAGAGAATGGAAATAAAGAACTTATCATGATCCATGATGGGCACCGAGAAAGCAAGCTGTCTTGGAAAGAAGTTTTGCAAAATTTAAAACATCGAGGTCTCAAAGAAGGACCAAAGCTTGCGATTGGAGATGGAGCACTTGGCTTTTGGGCAGCTTTAAATGAAGAGTTTCCAACAACAAAGCAGCAAAGGTGTTGGATGCATAAAACGGCTAATATTTTAGATAAAATGCCAAAAAGTATTCAAAAGTATGCCAAAGAGATCATTCACGAAATTTATATGGCTCCAAGAAAAACGGATGGACTAAAAGCTTTTGAGAAGTTTCTTGGGACATATGAATCAAAATATCCAAGGCCTGTGAATGTTTGAAAAAAGACAAAGATCAATTATTTAGCTTCTATGATTTTCCAGGCATGCATTGGCAACATATAAGAACAACGAATTCAATCGAATCAACATTTGCAACTATTAGGCACCGCACACGACAAACCAAAGGCTGTGGGTCCAGAACAGCTACTCTTGCCATGGTTTACAAGCTTTCAATGGAAGTGCAAAAGCGATGGCGAAAATTAAAAGGTCATGAGTTGATTAACAAACTGATTTTGGGTGTACAGTTTAAAGATGGGGAAGAAGTCTTTAACATGAAATACACAGCTTAATTTTTAACAAGTTGGATGCGCTATTAGATGCTCAAAACACAACATTTGACAATATCTCCTCTTCCAGGTGGGCATCCATTCATCCCAGTATTCTGAGCTAATATTACACAACTTGTCTTTGCAGAGACAATTCCAGTGTAATTCTGTCCATTCTGTATCGGTATCGATATCATAATGTCCAAATTCTTGAGGATAAGCTTTATGACAGATAGAGCAATCAATGGAATAGCATTTTTTTGAAGGATCGGCAGGGATAAGAGAAAGATATGGACTGATGAGACTTGTCTTGACGTAACCGAAAAAGTCTAAGCATTAAATGAAAGGTATCGTATAATTTCTGATGTACCAAGAATTTTATAGGGATATTGTCAATTGAGCGAAAAAAAAACGATTATTCTACTCATTTCTCTTTTGCTGCTGAAGGCTGCTTGCATGGTTTGGGTTATTTCCACCGGCGAAATTGGTTTAGGACCCGACGAAGCGCAATATTGGACATGGAGTCAAGCTCTCGATTGGGGTTACTATAGCAAGCCTCCTGGCATTGCTTGGCAAATATGGAGTGGAACGCAGTTTTTTGGAAATACAGAACTTGGTGTTCGTTTTGCCTCCATTCTTTCTGGCGTGATTTTGCCTTTGCTGGTCTACGGATTGGCGAGAGCATGTGCTTTACTCCCTCGTACGGCTTTTTGGGCCGCTCTTATCATGGCATTGACTCCTTTAGGTGTGATGGGATCGCTTTTAGCGATTACAGATGTGGGTATGATGATTTTTTGGACGGCCGCCTGCATTGTGATTGTACGGGCACTCGAGCGCCATGCAGAACCCTCTTATGTGCTCATTGGAACATGCATTTTTCTGGGGGCCTTATTCAAATGGCCAATTTATTTCTTCTGGATTTGGATCTTATTGGGCTGGTACTTTTTTTCCAATTTGAGAAGTAAGCATCTATTGGGTGGTATGCTCATTTCGTTACTGGGGCTATTGCCTAGTTTGGCGTGGAATACATCTCATCGTTGGGCAACATTTCATCACGTTTTCTCAACCGTTCAAGGAGCGGAAAATCGTGCCTTATTCCAAGGAAACGTTTTAGATTTTATTGGTGCACAGGCAGTCTTGATCTCTCCTCTGCTTTTTATCTTTTTGATATCTGCGTTGGTATACAGCTTCAGACATCCTTTAAAGCCTTCTCTTTTCTTTTGTGCATTTTCTAGCTTTGTAACTCTGGCCATTTTTTGCGCATATGCACTTTTAAAAAAAATGCAAGGAAACTGGTGTATCTTCATTTATCCCACATTGATCGTTTATCTAAGCTGGTATTTATGTGAGAAGATAACGTGGGGCACAAAAGCGCTAGTTGTTTCTTTAGCTTTATCGGTGGTTTTAGCTGGAGTGGGTTTGAGCATTCCTTTTCTGCAATCACACAATATTGCTAACCTCCACATCCCTTATAAGGCAAGTCCTTTTAAACATAATGTTGGCTGGAAGCGGATGCAAGTAGCTTTGGATCAACAAGGCTACCATGCGCATGAACATTTTCTATTTGGTGATCGGTATCAAATGAGCAGCCTCTTGAGTTTTTATAATACAGGGCAGAAACGGGCATACTTTTTTAATTTGGATGGAATTCGGAAAAATCAATTTTCGTTTTGGCCTGATATGTCTCATGAGCAAGTGAGGAAGACCGGCTTTTTTGCCCATGTAGAAAATATTCCCTTTCACGAAGGTGAAGAGATCGCTTTCCACGAAAAACTTTCACCCTATTTTGAACATGTGGAATTTCTGGGCGCATTTCCTATTTTTGAGGCCTACAATCAACCAGTCAAGCGATTGCTATTGTTTAAGTGTTCGGTTTTTCTGGGGAAGCAGCCAAGCGAAGGAGCTGGATGGTGAAAGGTCTATGCATTAAGACAAAATTAAAAAAAGACCATATCGAAGAAATTCGTCATTGGTTTCGCGATTTGAACGAGCGCATGGATGAAGTCTTAGAGTCTTTAGAAAATGAAAAGATTTTTGTCGAGTCTGCTTTTTTGGATATGCAAGGGGATGATTTGTATTTAATCTACTACATCAAAGCGGAAGATATTGCATACGCTTATCGAGTATTTGAGCACTCTGTCTTGCAAATCGATGTCGATTACAAAGCTTGTTGGCGCAAATATTGTGAGGGACGCGTTGTTTTGGAAACACTTTTAGATGTGGATCGATTCTCTAAGCTTTAGGGAAGTGAGACATGAGCTCTTTGGCTCGATGGTCCCATGTGTGGTGATTCAAGGTGATTGCACGTCCTTTTTCCACAATGCGTCGTCGTTCTTCTTCATGTGAGAGGTAGTAATTGACCTTTTCGTTGATTTCGTCCCAATGGCCATGTCGATAAAAGACAATGCTTTCATCGTCCTTGAAAAATTGTTTTAGATAGTTGTTCTCAGCTGTAATGACTAAAGCTCCACAGGCTATCCCTGAAAAGATCCGTTCATGTGCACCACTTTTCATGAAGGGTGTGCTATTCAGCAAAATTTTCGCGCGTTTCATGAGATTAATGGCTTCTGGAAATGGGACTTCTGAGTGAAGGATCACATTTTCAGGTGTTCCTTGTAAGCAAGCATCCCAATCAAATTGCCCATCTGCAGATCCAAAGACATGCACTTCGGCATCTTTAACACCTTTGATTAGCTTGACGCGATCTTCTCCTTTCATATACTTTTCCAGCTCAGTTAATAAGGCAATCGAATTCGCACCCTCGAAACTAGCATTAGGATTCAGTTTAGCATGCTCTTCATGGGCAATAGCAAAAGCTTTGATAAATGACGTCGTTTGATCGTTCAAGGTAATATGAGCGGCATCTTTCAGTGTTTTGACGATGTGGGGTGGATAACGCGTATGCCAACGTGTTTTTCTTGCCTTGTAGCTAATTGCGGAGGCTAGCATTAAAACGGGATAAGTCTTTTCCTCATCGGGTGCTTCCAGCAACAGGCTTTTTTCCACAGCGTGTGGCATAAAAAAAATCGGATTTTTAAAGAGTGGTGCAAAAAAATCGGCCTCAAATCTATCGGGACAGGTTAAGACGCTGTGTGTACTTTTTGCGAGGTCCAAAAAATAATGAGGCGAATCGACGAGGCAGGCAATATGCGGAATCTTTAAAAAGTCGGCTAAGAATTCCCCACTGCTAGAGGTTAGGCCGTTGAAGCAGAGCGTGCATTCAGGCAAATCTCGCGCGAGCTCTTCGTAAAAAGCCTTTGGATTTTCGTGCTGAATTTTCAAAAGCCGGCAATGGATGCCTAGTCTTGTTAAGGCGTCATGCATTTGAATAGTAAAGTGATCTAAAACACTATATTGACTATTCATGGGCAGAATAATATCCATCCTGCGAAACATTAAGATAGCCCTAGTTCTAGTTGTTGATAGTGTTTCATGAGGTCACGAAAGTGTGCGGCATCTTCAAATTGCATCTCTTTTGCTGCTTTTTTCATTAAGTTTTCATTTTCACGTACTTTTAAACGGATTTCATCGAGTGTGAGGTAGTCGTGATGACCTTCTGCGACTTTCAGATGGGCTTTGACCTCTGTTTGATCTTCGTAAATAATATCTGGCTCAACTAAAGGTGAGATTTCCCGTTTAACTGTTCGGGGAGTGATGCCATGTTCTAGATTATATTCATGCTGCATGACTCGTCTGGATTCTGTAATGTCTAGTGTATGACGAATGGCCTTGGTGATTTTATTTGCGTACATGATGACCCGTCCCTCAGAATTACGCGCAGCACGGCCACACGTTTGGATAAGCGAAGTCTCACTACGTAAAAAACCTTCTTTGTCTGCATCTAAAATAGCAACGAGGGAAACCTCGGGGATGTCCAATCCTTCACGCAACAGGTTGATTCCAACGAGGACATCAAATGTCCCCGCACGAAGATCTTGGATGATCTGAGAGCGTTCGAGTGTATCGATGTCTGAGTGAAGGTATTTGGCTTTCACGTCGAGTTCTGTCAGATAAGTCGTCAGTTCTTCCGCTAGGCGCTTCGTTAGCGTGGTGACAAGCACGCGTCCTCCCTTTTCGACATGTGTTCGGATTTCTGCTAAGCTATCATCCACTTGCCCATCAGCAGGTCTGACCTCGATAATTGGGTCTAGAAGACCTGTGGGCCGAATGACTTGCTCAACAATTTCACCCTCGGCCTCTGCCACTTCCCACTCAGCAGGCGTTGCAGAAACATATACAACCTGGTGGAAATGTGAATAGCTTTCTTCAAATTTGAGAGGACGGTTGTCATATGCTGAGGGGAGACGAAAGCCAAAATCGACAAGCGCAGCTTTACGCGCTTTATCTCCATTGTACATTGCGCGCATTTGAGGCAGCGTTTGGTGTGATTCATCGATAATCAGCAAAAAATCGGAGGGGAAATAGTCTATGAGGCATGGTGGCGGATCACCCGGCTGACGCTGACTGAAGTGACGTGAATAGTTTTCGATTCCTTTACAAAATCCAATTTCACGGATCATTTCCATATCGTGTTGTGTACGTTGCTGAATTCTTTGCCGTTCGATAAGGAGATTATTTTTCTCGAAAAATTCCATTCGCTCAGCTAGTTCAGCTTTAATCGTTTCTAAAGCATGCCAACGCACTTCTTCAGGTGTGACGTGGTGAGAACTCGGATAAATGGTGATTTGTTGGATACGCTGTCTGACTTTGCCTGTGAGAGGATCTATTTCACTAATTCTTTCGATATCGTCTCCAAAGAATTCCACCCGAATCGATAAATCTTCTTCATAAGCAGGGAAAATTTCTAGAACATCACCTCTCACGCGAAATGTTGCACGAGAAAAATCATAGTCATTGCGTGTATATTGCATTTCCACAAGATGAAGGAGAATGTCGTCGCGTCGACGATTTTGACCTGTGGCAAGCGTTAGATTCATCCCACGGTAGTATTCTGGTGTACCTAAACCGTAAATGCAAGAAACGGAGGCGACAATCAACACATCGCGGCGCTCGAGCAATGAACGTGTTGCACTGAGACGCATTTTATCGATTCGATCATTGATGGCCATGTCCTTTTCAATGTACGTATCGGTACGGGCAATATAGGCTTCCGGCTGGTAGTAATCGTAGTAAGAAACAAAGTATTCGATGGCGTTATGAGGAAAAAAAGACTTAAATTCTTGATAAAGTTGTGCAGCCAAGGTTTTATTGTGCGCAATCACTAATGTAGGGCGTTGCACTTGGGCAACCACATTCGCCATGGTATATGTTTTACCAGAGCCTGTAATCCCTAAAAGAACTTGAGATTTTTTTCCCTCAGTGATCCCTTGCACAATTTTTTCAATTGCTTGAGGTTGATCTCCGCCAGGAGGAAAATGTGATTCTAACTGAAAATTTCCGCTCACTTTTGTTGCTTTTCCATTCTCTCTTTTGCGTTTTTAGCAATTTTTTTCCAGGTTCCGCTTAAGCCCATTAAGCTAAGCATCTCTTTGACAGTCTCATTCGAGATCTCAATCATTTTTTGAGTGCCCTCGTAAATAACCTGGTCGACAAGCCCTTTTTCCTGTTCGTAATATTTTCTTTTTTCTCGAATTGGGTCAAGGAAATGATTTAGTGCACGCGTGAGTTTTTCTTTGACTTCTACATCACCCACTTTCCCTTCGCGGTAACGGGATTTTAGATCCTCTACTTCAGCTTTATCGGTGTTGAAAACGTCGTGATAGGCAAACACGGGATTTCCTTCAACCTTTCCAGGCATGTCTGCACGAATTCGATTAGGATCTGTGTACATTCCCTTGACCTTCTTTTCAACGGTTTTAGCATCATCCGCTAGAAAGATCGCGTTATTGACAGATTTACTCATCTTTCCTTGACCATCTGTTCCAATTAAAGTTGGGACATCGCTTAGCAGGCATTCTGGCAAAGGGAAAAACTCGCCATAGTACATGTTAAAACGGCGCGCAATATCGCGTGTTAACTCAATATGCGCCTCATTGTCTTTTCCTACTGGAACAAGGTGGGCTCTGGGCATTAAAATGTCTGCTGATTGGAGAACTGGATAACCGACAAGCCCATAAGGAATACTTTCGGATGACATGTGGGCATTGCGAGCCATCTCTTTCAAACTAGGCAGGCCTGTTAATCTGTTGAGAGAAATCAGCATTTGGAAAATCAAATTCATTTGGTAAACAGCTGGTACGGCAGATTGCAGGTAGATAACGGATTTTTGAGGATCTATCCCGCAGGCTAAATAGTCGATCACCATTTGAGAGATATTCTCTCTAAGTTTTAGAATCGATTCTTTTTCAGGCTTAGTTGTCAGGACATGCAAATCTGCAATAATAAAATAGCAATCAAATTTCTCTTGCAATTTCACTCTGTTTTTTAAAGAGCCTACATAGTGCCCAAGATGGAGTAAACCGGTTGGGCGGTCACCTGTGAGAATTCGTTTTTTAGGTTGATTTTCGCTCATGATCGTTCCTAATTCTAATAATTGATAAAATGATTCAGCCATCCCGCGCTATTGGCGATTTCCAATCCAATGAAAATCAAGGCAAAAGCAATCGTAAGAGTTAACGCACATTTTCCTCCGGGAGCCTTGAAGGAGGATTGATAGCCTTTTTGATATCTTCCCGCCCAAACGATTAAAGGCGGAAGCAATCCCAATAAAACCATCACACCATAAGCACCAGCATACTCTAAAGCCGTTAAAAATGCTCGTGGACAAATGAAAGTAAAAAGTAAAGGAGGCAAAAAGGTTAGGATGTAAAGCATCAATTTGCCTGCTTGATTTTTGCGTATACTTAATCCATCCGACAAAAAGTCTGACAAGCTTAAAGATACCCCTAAAAAAGAGGTGACGATGGCAAAGAAGGAAAAAAAACGGGCAATGACGGCAATAGAGGATTGTTGTAGAGTACCAGCCAATAAACGTGTTCCATCTGTGCCATGCAGGTAGCCCTCTAGAATTCCATGCTCTCCTTCGATTGGAATAATGCCAAGTGCAAGAACTTCCCAAAGACTATATACCACGAAAGGAATGATGCCTCCAATCAGGATAGCTACTTTAATTTGAGGAATATCTCGTTTAAAATAGGTTGTCAGAGTGGGGATAATGATGTGAAATCCAAAAGAGGTCGCGATGATAGAAGTTGCCAGGAGCAAATAGGACCATTCCACGTGGAGAAGCTTGGTAGGTTGAATATGTGGGGCAAGTAGAAAAATCATCGCCAAGTAGGCGATGATCAGTCCAGTCATTAGGATGCGATTCAGATAGTCAACCGATTCTGTTCCACGATAAACGAAGTATCCCAAAATAAGGATGAGCGGTAGAGCTCCAAGCCAGTGTGAAATATTGAGGCCAAAACAAGAATGGCCAATATCCACAAAAATTGGAATGCAAACAGCAATGTAGGCTGTCGTTAAAGAGTAGAGCAAAAATAGATAGGTGACCCAACTTAATCCCGCTCCCCAGCGACCAAGCGTATTGCGTGCCATGGTAATGAGATTCGTATCAGGTTCCATCCATAAATTCGCTTCCAAAATGAGGAATGCTGTATAGGTCATGTAGATCCAACAGATCGCAAGAAGAATAAACGAAGGAATGAATCCAGCTTGACCCGTTGCAACAGGTAAAGCGAGCATAGCAGCTCCGATCGTTGTTCCGGAGACGAGAAGGATTCCTCCGATCAGTTTCGTATTCATTCGATTATATTCCTTTAAGTTCACGCACAACTTGTAAAATCATAATGGCTAATGAGACAATCATGACAAATATTAAAGCACTTTTTCCGCCAGCGACTTTAAAATCGTTCGGCTGAGAAATGGAGTAGACATAACGGCCAGCCCACACCATGGCGGCGGGCAGAATTCCAAATAAAATAACAGCGCCAAAACCACCCGCATAGTTAAGAGCTAATAGAAAAATGTGGGGAAAGAGGCATGCAAAAATCCAAGGAGGAAAAAAGACCAGAAAAGAAAGAAAAATCTTCCCAGCCAAAGATTTTTTTACATTTAATCCATCGCTCAGGAAGTCAACAAAGCTTAAAGCAACACCTAAGCAAGAGGTAACGACAGCGAAGAAAGCAAAGTAATGGGCAATGTCGACCACCCATGAATGTCCAATGGCTTTTTGTAAGGCTGTCGTAGCCATTTCTCCGGAGTCTAATACCGTCTGAAAAGTTTCATTTTCCCCAAACGGAATCAGGCCTAAAATGACCCATTCCCATACAACGTACACCAGTAGAGGAATAAAGCTGCCGATCAGGATAATCTTTTGCATCTCTTTGGTGTTGCGATTAACGTATGTTGTGAGGCTTGGGACAAGATTATGAAAGCCAAAAGAGATAATCATAATGGGAAATGTAAAAGGGGCAATGAACCAATTTTGACGTGTCAATAAATCCGGGTTAACGTGCATGCCTCCCAAAATGACCAAAAGGATATAAGTGCAAATCAAACCGCCCATTAAAACACGATTAAACTGATCTACGACATGCATGCCGATGCAAATGAGTCCTGCGAAAATAGAAATCAGAATGAGACTTCCCAGCCAAGCAGGAAAAGCAATGGAAAAGATTTGCTGAAGAAAATCGGAAATAAGCTGTCCGCTTCCCGAAATGTAGGCAACCATTAAAGAGTAGAAGAGAAATAGAAAAATGGCCCATGCGATGATTTTTCCGATCGGGCCTAGGGTTCTCTCTGCCATGCTGACAATGCTGATTTCATCTTGGAACCATAAATTGACCTCGAGGAGTAATAGAGCGGTGAAGCTCATAAATAACCAACTAAGCGTGAACAAAATGATGGAGGGTTTGAAGCCACCCAAAGCAGAAAGAATGGGTAATCCTAACATGCCAGCTCCAATACAGCAACCTGCTACAAGTAAAATTCCTCCTAAGGAACTCCCGGACGAATGCGAAGACGACATATTCATGAATCCTTATGTGTTAAAATGGCTGCCAATCATCACATGAAGAAAATAGAGTAGAGTGCAATAGATGAGAGGCTTTAAAATGACAAGAATGACAATTTAAAAGAACTGGAGGTCTCAATTAGTGAATCCGCCAGAAGCGGAAATGGCCAAAAAAGGGAAAACCCCAGCATGTGTGAAAGTAATCGGTATGCATTTTGCTATGTCTTGAAATCAAAATTTATATGAATTTTAGCCCAGGCACACGATTTTTCGCAATATCGAAATGGGTGAGGTAAGGCATTGCAAACTGCTCTGCCCTAAATCATTTATTTTTGCAATAGAGTTAGAATATCTGTGTTTCCGAATTCCTTAGCCCATTTAAGAATTTCATCTGTTACTTGAACTCCATGGTCGAGCAATAATTTCACTGCAGTGGCATTTTGCAGTTCGATCGCTTTATCAATAGCACGAAAGCCATTCCACTCCAAATTAATAGAGGCTCCATTTTGAAGGAGATATTCTGTGATTTGATGGTAATTTTTAAGTATAGCAATGAAAAGAGGAGGAAATTTCTTATCGATCCCATTCGGATTGGCTCCATTTTCAATAAGAAGTTGCACCGCTTTTAATTCTCCCGTTTCCATCACTCGCAAAAATTCAGTTGTGATCTGATTGTCGTTAATTTGCTGCTTAGAGCGTGCTACTTGAAGTAGAAATTCGGCAATATCCCATTTCTTTGACTCAAGGACCGAAGAAATAAAGCTCGTGTCACAATGAGCTCCATTGTTTATTAAAAATTTTACCATATCCATATCGTGCATCGTAATAGCAACGTGAAGGCCTGTTTTGCCATAATGGTTTTCATGGATATTTGCACCTCTATCGAGGAGCAATTGGATATGCGGATAGTTGCCAGAGCGGATGGCCATAATTAAAGGGGATGATGTTTCGGGGGTGTGATAATTCACATCTGCATGGTGCTCAACTAAAAATTCCACCATCTCAGTATCATTTTTTTCTAAAGCTTGTTGTAACAAAGTCTCAGAATAACGCGTGACGAGGTTAATATTCGCTCCCGCCTTTAAAAAAAGCTCCATAATTGCGTAGTTTTTATGGATAAAAGCGATCTGGAGAGGGGGATTAGCAAAGGCATCGGGAATGCTGATATCTGCTCCATTTTTAATAAGAAGTTTGACAACTTCTTCTCGATTGTGCTTGATCGCTCTGTGCAACTCTGTTTCTGGAGAATAATGATTAAGTTTTCGATTAACATTGACACCTTTATCTAAAAGAAATTGAATTCGTCTCAGCTCATCCACTTCTGTTGCATCTGATTTTGGTTCCAAATAGGCTTGAATTTCGCTTTCAAGGTCATTTTCGGGTTCTAAAGGCATGACCTTTGGATTCCTCTTGAGTTCTGCTTCTTTTTGCTTAAGAAATTGCTCTGCCTTCGACTTATTAGAAAGAATTTTTCCAAAAAGATGAGGGATGAAATGAAAAAATTTCACGATCTTGGTTTGCTCTAATTTACAAGTCGCTAATTGGTCAAGTTTTTTTATTTTGTTTAAAATTTCGGAGATCTGATTGGCACTTTGCGCTTCTTTGGATTTTTCTCCTGTGATTTCAAGAAGATAATTTAAGCTAAAGGATCCTTGATAGCCATCACAGGTAAATCTGCGAGAACCCAAAAAGCCAATTTTTATTTTAACTTGATCAATGAATGCATTTATTTCATTCAGATTTTTATTTTTTAAGGTTTTTTTAATTGTAGTCATATTATCTCCAACATGCAAATAAGAGAATTGAATTGGTCAGTTTAGCTGATTTTAAGATAAATTTTAATAAAATTTATGGGAGAAAGACTGGAAGGGGAAAAGATGCAAGAAAATAATTGAGAGTATTGCCCCTGTTTTGTATGGTTCGAATAGATTGAAACTCTAATCTTTGAATGCATTTGCATTTTTTGGGGCACAAAATGGGGCATTTTTTTTTACGTTTTTCGAGCAAATTCACCTATTTGCAAAAACTCATTGTCATTGCGACATTAATTTTTTTGAGTTTAGCCATCAGCCTTTATTACAATTGGCAATTTTTTAACCAAAAAATTGAACGGCTTGAAAATCAGCAGTTAGGCAATCAAAGTGTGCAATTGATCAGGCGTCTGCTTGAAAATATCTCACGTCATGTTGTCATGCTTTCTACAATGCAATACGAGCAGGATATCTATCAAAATGATATTATTCAAATGCAGGCTCAAATCAGTTCTGATTTTCGAAAATTGGGATTAGGAACGTTTAAAAATCCTTTGCCCATTCTCGCTCCCTCTTCTTCTGATCTTTTAAATTCCGAATCAAACGAATTAACCCAAAATTGGAATCTGTTTTTGGAGAATGTTCAAGACAATAACCAAGTAGAATCAATCGATCGCTTCAAAGCGATCATGGATAGATTACAATTGCGCATGCTATACATAGGAATTGAATCCACACTTATCCAATCAGAGGATGTCCCCTATTTTTTGACAAATTTAGCATTTATTGAGCTACCTAAAGGACAAAGCTTAATCGCTCAGTTTGTGATGTTGAATTCGGAAAAAATGCAAAAAAAGACATTACCCAATAAAGATCAGAAACGTTTAGAACTCCTTAAATCGCAATTAGAAGATCATTTGCGCAATTTAAATGTCCTTAGCGAAAGTGCCAACATCAACAAAAATGTCGAGATAAAGAATAAAATTAATCGTTACGTGGGAAGTATTCATAACCTAATTTCAGAAGATGAACATCATGTCGGACTTTCCAAAAATAAAAAAACATTTTCTTGGTTTTCGGATAAAGGAATCAAGGCTTTAAGGGAAAGTTCTCTTGTTTGGGATACTTCTTTTGAGGAAATTAGCAGAAGTTTAAAAGAGTATTTGGAACACATTGAGAATATTAAAAATTGGGTAATAGGCATTAGTACAGCACTAGCATTGGCTGCTTTTTTAATTACTTTTCTCTGCATTTTGCAGGTTTGGAAGCCAATGGAGGGTATGATTCATACTCTACAAAAATTTAAAGCAGGAGATTTGTCTTTGCGCATGCCTGTCATGTATCAAGATGAGATTGGTGCGTTTGCTATTCTTTGCAATCAAGTTGGAGATAAATTTGAGGAAACTTTTAAGCAGTTTGAAAAAACAGGAAATGTTTTAACGAACTACTCAGATTTTATTTCAGATGCTTCTAAGCAGTTGGAGTCAACAGCTGTAGAACAGGAAATTACCTCAAAACAAATTGCAGTGACAGCCAAAGAGATTGCAGCTACAGCTAAGGAATTCTCTAATACTTTAAATACGATTAGTTCTAGAGGTGAAGAGACCTCTACTTTAGCCAATTCAGGGATGGAAGGATTGGCAAAAATGGAAAATACCATGCAGCAGATGATTGAGGCATCCACCAACATTACATCTAAACTCGCTGTGCTTAGCGATAAAGCTCAAACTATTACAAACATTATCACAACGATTTCAAAAGTTGCCCAGCAAACGAATTTGCTTTCCTTGAATGCTGCCATTGAAGCTGAGAAAGCCGGAGAGCATGGAAGAAGTTTTGCTGTGATTTCGCGTGAAATTCGTCGGCTAGCCGAGCAGACTGCTTTTGCTACTGTAGATATTGAGAAAATGATTAATGAAATGGTATCGGCAGTGGCATCCAGTGTGATGGGGGTGGATAAATTTTCGGATGAAATTTATCAAGGAGTCTCATACGTACGCACTGTAGGGGAGCAATTGACTCAGATTATTGAGCAGGTTCAAAAGCAGATGATTAGTTTTGAAAATGTGAATATTGGGATGCAAAATCAGGTTCAAGGAGCCTCTCAAATTACAGAGGCGATTAATCAATGGAGTGAAAGCGCTCAACAAGTCACAAACTCGATTCGACGCTTTCATCAAACAATCGATCAACTTGCTCAAACCAACAAACAGATGCATGACGTCATTAAATACATTAAAGCTTACGGATAGAGTAAGCTTAATGATTTAACCACCAAATACCCGCATTGATTGAAGCGGCATAAGCGACCCATAGCCAGTAGGGAATCAATAAAGAAGCAGCCAGTCGTGAAATTCGCCAGAAGGAACAAATTGTCCATCCTAGGACAATGATTAATAGCAGAATATCCACAAGGGCCCAACCAGGACTTTTAAGATAAAAAAATATCCATGACCAAGCCAGGTTTAGGGCAAGCTGTAAGGTGAAAAGAAAGTATGGTTGAAAATGATATCCTGATAACTGTTCCCGATTCCATATTAGCCAAACTGAAATCGCCATTAAAAGGTACAAGACTGTCCAAACCGGTCCAAAAATCCATGCAGGCGGAATCCAAGAAGGCTTCATCAACGTGGGATACCAAGTATTCAAACTCACTTGGGTAAACCACCCTCCAGCGACTTCAACGAAAAGACACAGCAATATAAATAGCGCAAGCACGCCTATGGAGTAGGGGTGGGTTTTGTTCATCTCTGCATTATCTCCTTTTCCAAATTTTTCATTCCGGATCTTAGCGCATTTGTGGATTTGTCAAAAGGGCTTTATTGCTGTGTTTGAATGATGATCAGATTAGATCTCTTGAAGGATCACTTTCGTATAAGAGACCTTATGATATTTAAAGGTTACTTCCTTATCGGTTTTAATTTTAACAATGCGGAATTGTTGTTCTGGTAAGTACAGATGTTCTTTTTCTTTTTTGAGGATGCTGATGCCAGAGATGCTTTTAGCATGTTGAGATTTTTTGATTTTGAAAAGAACTTTTTGTTCTTCGTCTCGATTCAGAAATGTTTGCGCCATTTTTTTCTTTTTTGAAAAGCTCAGGAAAGCCTTATCTGAATACACATCCCCAATATTTAGAGAAATTTGTTTTGGGAATGCGACCCCTCTATAAAGGCATTCACTTTTCTTTGGGAGTTTGACAAGAGCATCTTTCATGGATTTTATGACAAATTTCATTTCCTTGTTTTGAACTGAATCTTCCCTAAGTAAGGAGTTAATTTGTTTAAAATGAAGATTGGAATAAAACTTTAAGGCTATGTATTCACTTTTTGTTAATTTTTCGAAAGACTTTGGTTTAATTTTTTTCAAATCGGAGTATATTTGAGCAAATTGTAAAGGAGAAGGAACTTTTCTTATTGAGCGCTGTGCTAGAAAAGAAAGCCATTTTCTGCGGATTTTTTTTATCAATCCTTCTTTTTTTGTTGTACTAAAACTTTTTGAGATGATTGCAAAAGATTTTTGTAAACTTTTAGCCTCTTTAAAGTTAAGTTGTTTATTTTTGTGAAGATCCTCAAAGAGTTTTCTAATCTGGATAAAACCCAAGCTGTTTTTTTTATCTCCTGAGGCATGTACAGAATTAGAAAGCTCTAAATAAAGATGATTTTCCGGATTTATTTTGATTGAACGAGCCACTTTTTTAAACGCATCAATGCAGGCAGGTGTTTGAAGAGAAATAGACATCATATATAAATACCTCTAAAGTTGAAACAGTTATATCATAAAATTGAACTTAAATCAACTACTATTTATTTTAATTGAGTTTTGTTAAAGAGTTTTTTAAAAACAATAATAAGTGATGACTCATGACAGAAAAACCAATAATTGCAGCATTTGATTTTGATGGAACTCTGACCTATAGAGATTCTCTTTTGCCTTTTTTGTTTTTTACCCATTCTCGTTTGGAAACCTTAAAAAAACTTTTCATCCTTCTTCCCCAGTTTGCAGAATTCGAGCTGGGGCTTGTGACAAGGCAAGCCATAAAGGAAGCCATTTTAACGCGGTTTTTTGAAGGAGATTCCATTGAGAAAGTGGCTGAATTAGGCAGAGCTTTTGCAGAGCAGATCTTAGATAGCAAAATTCGACCTAAGGGGGCGGAAAAAATTCAGTGGCACCTTGCGCAAGGGCATCGATGTGTACTTGTCAGTGCAAATTTAGAGATTTACTTGCGCCCGTGGGCACTGGCTCATGGCTTTTCAGATATTGTGGCTTCTGAACTTGAGTTAACGCAGAATAAGCGTATTACGGGGCAGCTTGCTGGGAAAAATTGTTGGGGACCGGAAAAAACTAAACGATTGGAGCAATTGCTTGGTCCTAAAGAAGGCTATGTACTTTATGCTTATGGAGATAGCCGAGGAGATCGAGAGCTCCTCGAACTCGCAGACTATCCCTTCTATCGCACTTTTTAGTCTTCGTCCTTAAATCGGTAGCCAACGCCCCGCACCGTTTCAATGCCGTCAAAATTAGGACCTAATTTTTTGCGCAAAGCGGCAATGTGCACATCGATATTGCGATCGACTATAAAAGCGTCGTCATTTTGGACATCATCGAGAAGTTGATTGCGTGTGAGTACTTTCCCCCGATTCATCAATAATCGGCGAAGAATGCCAAATTCGGAAAGGGTTAGGGAGATATATTTATCTTTATTTCGAATTGTATAACGATCAACTTCCATCGTATAAGGACCAAAAGTTAACACTCTCGGAGGTTTTTCCGTTTCTTTCCCTCTGCGTAAAACGGCTCGGATTCTTGAAAAAAGCACTTTGGGGGAAAAAGGTTTGGTCACATAGTCATCTGCCCCTAATTCTAGACCGAGCACGACATCTAGCTCTTCACTTTTAGCAGAAATCATGATGACAGGGATCGATTTTAGTTCGGCGGAACTTTTTATTTTGCGGCATACGTCTAATCCGCTCATGCCAGGGATCATAATATCTAAAATCACCAAGTCTGGTTTTTCTCGTTCGATCGCTCGAAAGCCATTCAAGCCATCTACTTCTGTTATAATTTTGTATCCCGATATTTCAGCCTGCAATTTAATTAATGCGGCAATATCTTCCTCGTCTTCAATAAGAAGAAGCGTCGGTTTTTGCATAATAGGTTGCTCCTAAATCCAAATCTTTGTCCCTGATAAGATTTCATTATAGCTGATTGAGTGATTTCTCGAAATGGCCTCAATAATAAAATTAAGATGACTAATCCTATTATAATATGCTAATGTCATTTATTTGCTTTTTCAATTTTGGTCTACACTCATGCATCTTTCACGACTTTTTCGAGGGACATTTATTTACGGGCTAGGACAATTTTTAGCGCGAGCCGTGACCTTCTTCTTGCTCCCCCTGTATACGTCTTATCTCAGCCCAGAAGATTATGGCGTTTTTGGATCTTTGGCCGTTCTTGGGATGATGATGAATGGTTTACTCACACTAGGTTTTGGGGGATCGCTAACACGTACCTACTGGACATTGGAAAAGGAAGAAGATAAAGGTGCATTGATATGGACTGGTTTTTTGACTTTGCTTTTCAATGCGTGCCTTTGGGATAGTTTTGCTTATCTATTTTCTGATCAATTAAGCATCTGGCTTTTTGGTGTTTCCGATTATGCTTGGCCTGTTTTTCTTTCATTTTTTGGAATCAGTTTATCTGCCACATTGTATCCTTTGCTAAGTTATTTTAGAATACGCGAGAAGGCTGTTTTGTCCATTACGTTGTATCTTTCCGAAGTGTTTGTTTCGATTGGGGCGACTCTATTTTTTGTCGTTTTTAAAGGAGATGGGGCATTAGGACTGGTTAAAGGAGCTCTATCAGCTCAAGCGTGGGCTTTTTTTATTACATTCAGTGTTGCATTGAGACAAATTCCTCTCGGGGTTCATGTTAAATACTTACGTGAACTGATACTCGTTGGCTACCCTTTTATTTTAGGCTTATTTGGTTATTTTCTTTTGCAGTCCTCTGCAAGATATATCCTTCATTTATACACAGATTTGAAAGTAGTGGGACTTTTTTGTGTGGGGTTGTATTTTGCACGTCCGGTGGAATTGGCTGTAAATAGTTTTAATACAGCTTGGCAGCCTTTTTTTTCTTCCTATCTTTATCAGCAAGAAGAAGCTAAAGTCTTATTTGGAAAGGTCATGAGCTATTATTTAATGGGAATGTGCCTATTGATTGCACCTCTTTTTACCATGGCTAAAGCTCTTACCTATTACATGCTTCACCCAGCTTATCATCAAACATGGTCCACTATTGGTTTATTGGGAGTTTCGCAGTCTTTGTGGGGAGCTTATGTCATCTCTGCGGCACCATTCCTCTTTCATAAAAAATCGATCTGGCAGGTTAGTGTAGAAACGCTAGCGGGATTGGTGTGCGTAGGAATGAATTTTGCTTTAATTCCATCGCTAGGAAAAGAAGGGGGCGCTCTTGCCACATTTTTTGGTTTTGTGGCTGTGATTGTGTTGAGCATTTGGGCGACTCGACGATTGCTAAAAGTGCAATATGAAGTCGGACGTTTGCTAAAAATGCTCTGTGGTTTTTGTGTAACAGCAATCGCCTCTTTTATCCCGATAGACTTTGGTTTACAATATTTGTCTCTCATGTTTTTTGTCACATTTTTATACTATGCATTTTTGTGGAAAATATGTTTAACTCTGGATGAAAAAACACTGATAATTTCTAAAATCAGAGGACTTGTCGGATTGCAGCACAATTTAACGGTCTCGAATCAATAAAAAATGACAGCAGCGCCTCTTCATGTCTTATGGCTTCCTTCCTGGTATCCGATTGAAGAAAACCCTTTGAAAGGGATTTTTTTTCAAGAGCAAGCCCAAGCTCTACATCAGGTGGGGATTGACATTGGAATTATCTATCCTGAGGTTCGTCCTTTAAAGGATTGGAGATGGGCGCAGGGTGTCAAAAATCATTTTCAGTCCTCTTTTTCAATCGAAAATCAGATCCCTACTTACCGTAAACATGGTTGGAACCTTTTTCCTAAAATGGCTAAGCAGCAAATGCGTTCTTGGATTGTGCAAGCAGAAGCTTTGTTTAAACGTTATGTAGCTAAACAGGGAAAACCAGCCCTGATACATGCTCATTCTGTATTATGGGGAGGGATTGCAGCGAAAGAAATATCTAAAAAATGGAACATCCCTTATCTCATTACAGAACATTTTACGGGAATTTTGAAAAAAAAACCTTTTGGCACCTTTTTAGATGATTGTTGGAGCAGACCTTATTTAAGTGAAGCTTATCGACAAGCATCGCAAGTTTTTTCAGTAGGAAGTGCTTTAAAAGATGTAGTTGAACATTATGCCCATCGTGACGTGCATGTGTTGCCAAATTTTTTTGACTCTGATTTTTTTGTTTTACCTAAACAACAAAAACAGTTTGTTCCTTTTCGATTTTTTTGTTTGGCTCATCTCACGACAAACAAAAATTATCCTGTTTTGCTGAAGGCCTTTCAATTGGCGTATCAGAAAAACCCCCATATTTGCTTGGAAATTGGAGGAGAAGGGGAGTTGCGAGGTCAGTTGGAGCAAATGGCCCGTGATTATCAGATTGCTCCCGCTGTCCATTTCTTAGGTCCCTTGTCGAGGACCGAAGTTTTGAAAGCGATGCATCGGGCCCATGCTTTTGTCTTACCAAGCAATTTTGAAACTTTTGGCGTTGTTTTAATCGAGGCTTTGGCAACAGGTTTGCCAGTCATTGCGACACGTTGTGGAGGCCCTGAAGACATCGTCAATAATGAAGTAGGCATTTTAATTCCGCCAAACGATCCGCTTGCTCTTTCTCAAGCCCTGAAAAATATACAAACCCAGATTAATCGATACGATCCTGAAAAATTACGTGAAAACGCTGTCAGTCGGTTTAGTAGACAAGTTGTCACACAGAAACTCATTCAATTTTATCGATTAGCTTGCTCAAAAGGTGATTATGAATATTCTCGTCATTTATGACTATTATGCCCCTCAGGAACTTAGACAAACATTTTCTGATTTTTTGCATTGCTTTGGCAAATATTCCTCCCACCAAGTGTACTATTGTAATTATGCTTATGGAGTGCCCTCGTATTATTCCCATGTTGAATTCGATCTGATAATTTTTTTACATTTCTTTAGCATTCATTTTCGGATGAACGGTTTATCTTATGAAGATTATGTTTCCCGTTTAGGTCCCATAAAAGAATCAAAAGCGATAAAAGTTTTATTCTCACAAGATGAATTTTTTGCGATGGATCGGATCAATCGATTTATCCACGATTTTAATATTGAGGGAGTTTTTTCTGTTGCTGAAGAATCGGAGTGGTCCACCATTTATTATGATGTGGATCAAACGAAAGTTCATTTTCATAAAAATTTGACAGGTTACCTGGATGATGACATTTGTCATGTCATGTGTGATTTGAAAAAAGAGATTCCTAATCGTGATATTGATATTGGCTATCGGGCAACACGAGTGCCTGCGTGGCTTGGAAGGCAGGGTAAACTAAAGGTCGATATTGCTCCTGTCGTGAAGGAAGCTGCGCTTGCAAAAGGAATGCATGTGGATATCGCAACAGTTACAAAGGCCGAAGACTTCTTTTTGGGTTATGATTGGTATAAGTTTATGTTGCGCTGCAAGGCTTTTATCGGTGTAGAGGGTGGTAGCAGTATTTTTGATCGCGATGGCAGCTTGCGACACAAAGTGAACCAGTATGTGCAACAAAATCCTGATCAGAGCTTTGAGGAAATTGAGGCCGCTTGTTTTCCGGGAATGGATGGAAATTTAGCCTTGGCAGCTCTATCACCTAGACATCTAGAAGCTTGTGTAGCGAAGTGTTGTCAAATTCTTGTAGAAGGATCCTATGGAGGAATTTTAAAGCCTGGTATTCATTATCTTGAGTTGAAAAAAGATTTTAGCAACCTTAACGAAGTCCTTGAATTGGTTCAACGAGAGGATGTCAGAGAAGAATTGGCGGATCGTGCTTTTCATGATGTTGTAGAGTCAGGTCTATATACTTACAAATCGTTTGTCGAAGGGGCCATTCAAGATTGTTTATCCATCCGGCCTTCAAGCGTATCAAAAAAGAGCCCCATCTTTTATCGCATGAACCAATTTAGAGATTGGTTAACGTGGAAGTCTATGCCATGGGAATTTTACTTATTTAAAAGAATAAAAAAATGTTTACCCCAAAATATCATTACGACTTTAAAAACATTTAGAAATCGTAGTTCTTCTGTGTGAACTTTCCTTGAATTCCAAGAACGTGTATGTTCCGATTTTATTGGTATATGCAGAGGAATGAGCATGGAATCGTGGTTGTGGCTTGCTTTTATTGGTTTAATTCTTCTCCTGCTTGTTTTGGATTTGGGGTTTTTTCATCGAACTCCACGGACTGTGAGCACACGTGAAGCACTTGCTTGGTCATTTTTTTGGATCATGCAAGCACTTGCCTTCAATTTATTTATCTATTTTCTTTACGAAAATCATTGGTTTGGTATGGGGCTCAATGCTTCACAGACCATTTTGGATGGTCAAGAAGCTGCATTGCAATTTTTAGCGGGTTATGTGATTGAAAAGTCGCTTAGCTTAGATAATATTGTGATTATTGCCTTGGTTTTCAGTTACTTTAAAGTTCCCTTAATTTACCAACATCGGGTGTTATTTTGGGGGATTTTAGGCGTTTTATTTCTTCGTCTGATCATGATTTTAGGAGGAATCGCGCTTGTTTCCACCTTTCACTGGATTAACTATGTGTTTGGTGCTTTCCTTATTTTCACAGCTATCAAGATGCTTGTTATTCGACATGACAATTTAGAACCTCAGAATAATCCTCTGGTGAGGCTTGCTTATCGTTATTTCCCTATGACTTCGGGTTTTCATGAGGATCGCTTTTTTATTAGAAATGAAGGTCGCTTGCAGATGACTCCTTTGTTTGTTGTTTTACTAGTGATTGAAAGCTCAGATGTCCTTTTTGCGATTGATTCGATACCTGCCATATTTGCCGTTACAAAAGAACCATTCATTGTGTTTACCTCAAATATATTTGCTATTTTGGGCTTGCGCTCACTTTATTTTGCTTTAGCTAGCATGATGCAAAGATTTGCTTATCTGAAGGCTAGTTTGGCTTTTTTAATGGCTTTTGTTGGTGTGAAAATGTTGATTGCGAATCATTATCAAATTCCAATTGGAGTCTCTCTGGCAATGATTGGGGGAGTTTTATTAACAGGTATTCTGGCATCGATATTTGCACAAGGAAGAGATACCGCTCCTTTAGTTTCACCCATAGCCAATGAGCAGGAGGCTTTGTCTCAAGTGACCATGAGGCAAGTCCGCAAGATTATAACTTTGGTGGTCGGAAGTACCGTTCTTTTAGTCGGAATTGCCATGCTCGTTTTACCGGGCCCTGCTTTTGTTGTGATTCCCATTGGGTTGGCTATTCTTGCTAAAGAATTTGTATGGGCCAAGCGTTGGTACGAAAAAATTAAAGAGCATAGCAAAAATTTAGTGGATAAAGTTTCGGATGCAGTAAAAAAGAAAAATGATCAAGATGACTAAAAATTTTTCGAGACAAAAGGCCATCCATTTTGTAATTCTTTTTGGGTTTATCAGCTTATTTGCTGATATGACTTACGAGGGCGCGCGCAGCATATCGGGTCAATATCTGGCTCTTTTAGGGGCCAGTGGGGCGGTTGTTGGAACAGTCGCAGGTGCAGGAGAATTGATCGGATATGGATTTAGACTTGTTTCAGGATATATTAGTGATAGAACTGGTCGGTATTGGACAATTACTTTCATTGGATACTTCCTCAATCTTTTAGCAGTGCCCTTGCTCGCTTTGGCTGGAAATTGGCCGTTGGCGGCATCTTTGATGATATTAGAACGATTTGGAAAAGCAATTCGTAATCCGGCTAAAGATGCACTTCTATCTTATGCCACTAAACAAACAGGGAGAGGGTGGGGGTTTGGCTTGCATGAAGCCATGGATCAAATTGGTGCGATTACAGGTCCACTCATTGTGAGTGGTGTACTTTATTTACAAGGAACCTATCAAGCCAGCTTCGCCGTCCTTTTGATTCCCGCCCTGTGTGCATTAAGTGTGTTAGTCGCTACCTGGTTCTTGTATCCAAATCCTGAAGAAATGGAGGAAGAGACTCCCAATCTAAATACGGAAGGCTTTACCAAAAAATATTGGTTATATATTGCTGCCATTTCATGCATTGCGGCAGGTTATGTGGATTTTCCTTTAATTGCTTTTCACTTTGAAAAAGCGGCACTTTTACCTGAAGTTTGGATACCCGTGCTCTTTGCGATTGCGATGGCCGCAGATGGTATTTCAGCTTTGATATGTGGATATTTATATGATAAAATTGGATTTTCAGTATTGATAGGGGTTTCTTTTATCGCCGCTTTTTTTGCCCCTTGTGTATTTTTAGGGGGATTATCTTTCATCGTATTGGGAGCGATTCTTTGGGGAATCGGTCTTGGCGCCCAAGAATCCATCGTGAGAGCTGTTATTGCCAATATGGTACGTATGAACAAAAGGGCAACGGCTTATGGTCTCATGAACATCTATTTTGGAATAGCTTGGTTCTTAGGGAGTGCGTTAATGGGGCTTCTTTATGATCGATCCCTGATTTTGCTAGTTGCTTTTTCGCTTATTGCACAATTTGCTGCGCTCCCTTTATTTTTTGCTGTGAAAAGAACCTCTTAGGAAGTTAGTCGCAATTCCAACTTCCTCCAAGTGCATTAATCAACTGAATGGTGGATACAAAACGTAAGCCCTGCAAATTGTTCTGAATGATTTCTGCGCTTAGCTCATCTCGCTCACTATCCATTACATCCAAATAAAAAGTGACCCCTTGAAAATAACGATCTCGAGCAATTTTGGTGGTTGTTTTGGCCCATTCTACAGCTTTCTTGGAACTCTCATATTCTTCCGCATATTGTTGAATGTTGGATAAGGCATTTTCAACTTCTTGAAATGCGACAAAGACTTGTTGTTGGTATTGATATCCTATTTCTTTAAAAGTGGACCACTGGAGACACAGATTATCGGTTTTGCGAAAGCCATCAAATACTGTTTGATCCATGCTCGCTCCATACATCCACCAAAAGCTTTTGTGTTTGAGGAAGTATTTCAATGCAGGGCTGCTATACCCGACTAATCCTGTCAGTTCTAACGAGGGGAAAAAGGAGGCATAAGCCGCTTTTACCAGAGCATGGGCAGATGCCATATTTCTTTCGATTTCTGCAATGTCGGGGCGTTGTAAAAGAACTTCCGAAGGAATCCCTGCTGGAATACGTGGTGGAAGCGTTGTTAGGGGCATGTGTTCTAAAAAAAATTCAGAAGGCTGAACTCCAAGCAAGACCGCTATTCGATTTTCAAGCACATTGCGCTGTCGGACCATTTCTTCATATTGTGTCAGGGCATTTTGAACCTCTAGACCTGCACGCGAGACATCGGAGTAATTGACAATTTTAGCTTCGTAGCGTGATTTATTAATATCAAAGGCTTTATTGCGTGTTTTTAACGTGGCGATTAATAAATCAATTTGAGAATCGGCCGCTCTCAATTGGTAATAAGCTGTGGCAAGATCGGTGGTTAAATTAAGGAGCACAAGACGATAGTCTTCAATCTGGGCTTCCCACGTATATTTTGCTGCATAATATTGATCTGTCAACCTACCCCAAAGATCCATTTGATAGCTTAAATTAAGGGGTAGGTTGTAGAGCAATTCGTGCACCCTCAAAAATGTTGAGGGGGCTCCTAAAGTTTTTAAAAGGACCTCTTGGTTGCTATAGAGGGGATCTAATGTAAATTGAGGATACAAATCAGCCGCGACTACACCAGCTCGATAACGAGCTTCTTGTACACGTTCGAAAGCTGCAAATAGATTTCTGTTATTTGAAACAGCCAATGCTTCTAAATTGTTAAGCCGCTGGTCATCAAAAATTTCCCACCAGTTTTCAACCTCTTCACAAAAATCTGGACCTTCATTTGGACCTTTCCAAGCCGCAGGCGCATCGATACATGGAGGTCGATAATCTGGGCCTACCATACAACCTGAAGTTAAAAAGAGCGCGAAGAGGAGAAAATGTATAGAAAATTTCACAATATTTTCCTTTTTTAAAAGAAAGTAATTAGATATCTATATGTAAGAAAAAGACCTTTGATTGACAAATGCTATTTTTGATTTATGTGGATTGTTACCCTTGCGCTTAGGCGTCCCTATACTTTTGTAGTTGTCGCTCTTCTTATTACGATTTTAGGAAGTGTATTTTCATTTGTCACACCCAAAGATATTTTTCCCAATTTGGATATTCCCGTTGTGAGTGTCATTTGGTCTTATACGGGACTTCCTGCAGAAGAATTTGCACAACGTGTGACAACTTATAGTGAATATTCACTATCCAATAACGTTAACGATGTCGAGCGAATTGAGTCTCAAACGGTGGATGGGATTGGGATTATCCGCTTGTATTTTCATCCTGGTGCCGAAGTTCAAACGGCTGTAGCTCAGGCGACAGCTGTTTCTCAATCTATTTTGAGGCGATTGCCTACAGGCATACTGCCGCCCATTATTTTGCGTTTTTATGCCAATACCGTTCCTCTCGTGCAAATGATTCTTTCAAGTCAGATCCATACTGAATCGGAATTATATGACTACGGAAATTTCCGTATTCGACAAGGATTAGCTACGATACCAGGAACGACTCTTCCAACACCTTATGGAGGAAAAGTCAGACAGGCCATGGTGGATGTGAATCCCGAAGCGATGCAAGCAAAGGGCATTTCTGCACGAGATATCAATACGGCAGTTACCAATCAGGTTGTCACTCTGCCCACGGGGGATGCGCGTATTGGGGATATCGATTATCGCTTAAACATGAATAATACTCCCGATTTGGTCTCTAATTTTAATGATATTCCCATCAAGGTGGTTGATAACGCTGTTGTTTATTTGCGTGATGTTGGATATGCGCACGATGGTTTTGCACCTCAGACAAATATCGTACGTGAAGATGGACATCGAGCTGTTTTAATGACGATTCTTAAAAATGGGGCAGCGTCAACACTCGATATTGTGGGGGCCGTTTGGGATTTTTTGCCAACCATTCGAGCGGCAGCTCCCAAGGGAATGGAGATCAATTTACTCTTTGAC
Source organism: Parachlamydia sp. (assembly GCF_050255895.1). Taxonomy (NCBI): domain Bacteria; kingdom Pseudomonadati; phylum Chlamydiota; class Chlamydiia; order Parachlamydiales; family Parachlamydiaceae; genus Parachlamydia; species Parachlamydia sp. The sequence goes on along the minus strand of NZ_JBFWIR010000013.1, from coordinate 17,371 downwards.
CAATCTGTTTTTGTTAGACGCGCCATTGCTAGTGTTCTCGAAGAAGGTGCTTTAGCTGCTTTGTTAACGGGAATGATGATGTTGGTTTTTTTAGGCAGTTGGCGTAGCACACTCATTGTGCTGATTTCGATTCCTTTGTCTATCTTAACTTCAATTATTTTTTTAAGCTTAATTGGTCATACCTTGAATGTGATGACATTGGGGGGATTGGCATTGGCAATTGGAATTCTGGTGGATGATGCCACTGTAACTATTGAAAACATTCACCGAAACATAGAAATCGGAAAGAAAGACTTATTACATGCTGTGTTGGATGGATCGCATCAGGTTGCTATTCCTGCTTTCGTATCGACTCTTTCCATCTGCATTGTATTTATACCCGTAGTCCTCTTGACAGGCCCTTCTAAATTTCTGTTTGTTCCTTTTGCATTAGCTGTGGTTTTTGCCGTTTCCGCCTCCTATTTTTTATCACGAACTCTTGTACCAGTCATGATTAATTTTATGCTGCCTGCCGAGATATATCTTTACACTGGTGGAGGGCCGCGCACTTGGTTGGATCGGCAGCATGTCAAATTTGAAGAAGGTTTCCATCGGTTGAGGCATCAATACGCAAAGGCTTTACATTGGGCCTTGGAGCACCGTGGAACCGTATGTCTTTTATTTAGCCTTCTTTTTTTGAGTGCGCTAATGATTCTGCCTTTCATCGGAAGAGACTTTTTCCCTAGTGTGGATGCGAATCAATTGCGCTTACATGTGAAAGCACGCTCTGGGACTCGAATAGAAGTCACCGAAGAAATTTTTGGCCGAGTAGAAGATGAAATCAAGAAAGTGATTCCACCGTCTGAAATTGCCATGATGATTGATAACATTGGGCTGGCTTCCGAGCCCTATAGTTTGGCGTTTGGAGATAATGCGACTTTAGGAACATCAGATGGAGAGATATTAGTTGCTTTGAAGACCGATCGGCAGCATAGCACACAAGAGTACATGCAAATGCTGCGAAAGCATTTAAATGAGAAGTTTAGTGATTTACTGTTTTATTTTCAGCCAGCGGATATGGTCAGTCAGATCCTGAATTTTGGTTTACCTACTCCAATAGACGTGCGAGTTATTGGCTATGATAAAGCTCATAACATCGAAATTGCCAAAGAACTTGTTCAGAAAATATCGCGCGTCCCGGGTGCTGTAGATGTGCATTTACATCAGATTTTGGATCAGCCTGAATTTTTCTTGAATGTTGACCGCACGCTTTTAGATAAAGTTGGAATTACACAACGTGATATTGTAAACGATGTTTTGAATACATATAGTACGAGCACAGTTGTTACACCCAACTTTTGGCTAGATCGCGTACAAGGTATCCCTTATCTGATTGCGGTACAGTTGCCCAAATATCAAGTTAATTCCCTCGATGAAGTGATGCGAATGCCCGTTTCAAGTCCCTTGACTCAGCAATCGCAATTGCTAAGCAATCTGGCAACTGTGGAAAGAAGATCCACGGTTGGAGTTGAAAATCATTTGAACATTCAGCCAGTTTATGATGTTTATGCAAATGTGTATGGGCGTGACTTGGGAGGTGTTGCAACAGATATTGAAAAAATCATTCAAGAATATAATAAAAAGATGAAGCCCGGAAATGAGATTGTGGCAAAAGGGCTTGTTGTGGATATGGAAACAGCATTTTTTCGCTTAGGGATTGGTTTTATTTTTGCCATTATGCTTGTGTATTTCATCATGGTGATTAACTTTCAATCTTGGCTCGATCCATTCATTATTGTTATGGCGCTTCCAGGCTCTATATCCGGAATTATTTGGATGCTATTTTTAACACGAACCACGTTTAGCATTCCATCTTTAATGGGAACCATTATGAGTATTGGGGTGGCCATTGCGAACAGTATTTTAGTGGTAACATTTGCAAACTTTTTAATGAAAGAGGGTAAAACCAATGTGCAGGCAGCGTTATCTGCGTGTACTACACGACTAAGACCTGTGATGATGACAGCCCTAGCCATGGTTGTTGGGATGCTACCAATGGCTTTTGGATTAGGAGAAGGAGGAGAACAGAATGCTCCTTTGGGCCGTGCTGTCATTGGAGGATTGCTAATGGCTACCTTTACAACGCTATTTTTTGTTCCCGTCATATTTTCTCTATTACGCAAAAAACCTAATCCATACATCAATGCAGAGCAAGAAGCTTATGTTCCACCAAAACACGAAGATGTGAGTAGTGAAGACGATGAATAAACCTGATGATCCCGAAGATTGCCCTATAGGCGAAAGACCTCCAACAAGCTTTTTTAAACGCTTTTTAATCGTCTTAGGACTCTGTGGGCTTTTATTTCTTCTTTTTTTAAGTGGGTGGATACCAAGGCTAAGGCAGCAAAGTGCGAATGATGTCCGTGCAAATGCGATCGACATTCCCAAAGTGACCATTATGGTTATGAAACCTGAAAGTCAATTAATCGATCTTGTTTTGCCCAGCTCGGCAGAAGCCTTTCATATTACCCCCCTTTGGGCGAGAACAAATGGGTATTTGATACAATATTACGTTGATATAGGAGATCACGTCAAAGAAGGCGATCTCTTGGCCGATATCGATACCCCTGAAGTGGATCAACAATTAGATCAAGCCATTGCCGATCTTAATAGTGCGATAGCCAAAATGGATCTGGCAGAAATTAGCAAAAACCGCTGGGAAACACTCTATAAGAAAAATTCTGAGGCTGTACCAGGACAAGAAGTTGATGAGCGTCGATTGACCTATGAGTCATCTAAGGCTGATGTAGTGTCCTTCAGGAAAAATGTAGAAAGGTTGCGCTACATTCAGCAATTCAAGAAGATCTATGCTCCATTCACAGGCACAATCATCAAACGCGATGTAGATGTGGGGACACTCATCACAGCTGGTAGCAGTGGAAGCAACCCTCAGGAACTCTTTCAAATTGCAGAAATGCGAGTGATCCGTTTTTTTGTTGATGTTCCCCAGTCATTTGTTAGGCAAATTATGGATAATATGTTAGCAGATGTAGTGATACGAGAATTTCCAGATAAAGTTTATCAAGGAAAAGTCGTGCGGTTTGCCAAAGCATTGGATCCTATCGCTCGCACAATGCGTACAGAGGTTGATGTAGAAAATCCTAATGGGGAAATTTTTAACGGACTTTATGCGGAAGTGCATTTTAAAATGAAACCCGAAAAGGACTCCTTTATTGTTCCTTCAGATGCCTTGATCCTTCGAGCTGATGGCCCACAGATGGGAGTTGTTGATCAAAATGGGATTGCACATATCAGGCAAATCAAGGTGGGACGTGATTTTGGTAAGACACTTGAGGTAACAGAAGGGCTGCAAGACAATGACCATTTGATTATTAATCCTACGGAAAAGATTCGGGAGGGCGTCAAAGTGATCGTCGTTTCTGAGAGAAAATAGCATATCTTCTGACCTAAAATTTTTTAAACATCTAATATTTTAAAAATTAGATGTTTAAAATTTATTTCTGCGAAATTAAATTTAAATCTTTTGCATATAAATTCAAGCCTTGTTATATAAATCCGGAAAAAAATAAATAATTTTTAATTTTTTTTAAGGAGTTTATATGTCTCTTAATTTATTTAATCTATCCGCCAGATCCCAAGCTGCTCAACAACATTTTAGAGAAATGAGTGTTCAAGAAATTGACAAAAAAATGTACGGCGTTGGCGCTAGAGTGAAGGTGGGAGCTGTTTTTGCTCTAATCATTCTTTCGGGGGGATTATTGATGGTTCCCATTGGAATGCGGCTTTATCATGATCGCAAAATTTGTTTTGATTCTCAAAATAAAGCATACAAACTACATCAATTTATAAAAGATGTTACTCAGTTAGAAATGATAAGATATACAATTATTTGGTACTAAAAATAAAGGGGAAAAATATGAAAGTTTTGTCAGAACCAACCCGTCAAGAACCTATCATCCTTGATCCGGTTAACAATGAAGCGAAACCTCTTATTCCTGATATTAAGGGAAAGTATAGCCTACTATCATATGCATCTGCAACCAAGTTTAAAAAAAACAAATCACGTGTAGCTGCAGTAGCAGTAGGTGTAGGTTTAATTGCTGGGGGAGGTGCTGCAGGTGCTCTCGGAGGAGGTGGGGCTGGAGGAGGAATAGGTTTTGCTGTAGGAGGGCCCATTGGAGCGGCAATAGGTGCGGCTGCAGGTAGTGTAGGGGGCGGAATAATGGGCATTACGGCTGGTGCAAGTGCCACATGTGTGTCAACATATATCATTTTCAAAAAGAGTACCCAGTTTCAGGAATGGAAAGCAGAATTAATCAAGGAAAGCATTAAAAAAGCTTTTAATGATTTTATTGGTGGTAGAGAAAATTTAATGGAATTGTGCTGTCAAATTGAGGGGACTTTGTTTGAAAAGCCTGTGAGAGCTCCTGATGGAAGAGTTTATGAAGAAAAAGCCATTTTACAATGGCTAAGAACGAAACCGAAAAGTGCACTTGGATCTCCTTTTAGAATTTGTGATTTTGAAGAAAAAGACCTCGTTTATGATTATAAAATGGCAGCTAAAGTAGCAGACGCTATTTTAAATGAAATGAATAATTTTAATTCGAGTAGTCTTCATCCACAAGTGAGAGCGGGTTTAAATAACTTGATGATGGATTTGACCATTGATAGAGATTATGCCATGGAAAATTGGATGAATGAACTGACTAGAAAACGAAAGAAAGAAAGTCAATGCCTCCATATTCTCTTGGAAAAATTTGCTTTTTTATGCCATGAATTTGGTGTTAAACCGGACGACATTGATGTAAAGTGCCAAGACCTTTTAAAAAAGGAGTGGGACAAAGAAGCGAAAAAGCATTTGCAATGGGCATATGATAAAAAAAAACCTGATGAATATTATGATGGCAAGCATATGTACGAAATCAATACGTAATTGATCATCATGATGGATGATTTGGTTCAGCTAAGTCATCCATTCTTTCAACGAAGCTTGAAAGGCGTTTGGAAGTTTGTTTTAATGTCATTGTAAACGTATTTGGATCGGTCCAAATCTGCAAATACTTTTTTGCTCGCGTGACAGCTGTATATAAAATTTCTCTGCCAAAAACTTCTGATCCAGAAGGAAGCATGAGAAAAATTTGATCAAATTCACTACCCTGGCTTTTGTGTACGGATAAGCAATAGGCATATTCAAATTGAGGAAGTAACAAAGCTGGAATGCGTCGAATGGTCTCCGAGCCATCCTTTGCTTTGCAGGGAAAAAGTGCGTAGTCTCCTGGTTGTAATCCTTCATTTTTTTGTAAGCGTACTAACACACCGATTTCCCCATTAAATAATTCAGATTTATGATCGTTCTTCGTCAGCAAAATCGGAGCGACAAAGGGAGAAAGAGTCGAGTGGTTTTGCATAAATCTTTCTAAAAGAAGGTGATTAAGTGTTTCAATTCCAAAGGGACCCTTGCGTAGAGGAGATAAAATGCGAACGCGATTAAAAACCGTCAAAAGCTCCTCTGGGGATCTATTCTGGATATTGTCAAACGAGAAAAAAGGTGCCGTCTTTTCCAAAAAAAACGTATAAAAATTGGAAAGAGACATTTTTTCATCCAGAAATACTTTTTCAATACCTTGCAAATGTGCATTTTCAAGAAGGGTTAAGGCGCCTGACGCATCACCAGATTTCACGGTCTCTGCAAAATCTAAAATCCCTTTTAATTCAGCTCTTAAGCATGTTTTAAGTTCAACGACTTGATCTGCATATTCCGATTTGTTTTGCATATATGTGCGTAAATCTCTAAACGGACTTCCTATTCCTACCGCTGGCAATTGATGGTGATCTCCTAATAAAATCAATTTTGCAGAAGGTTTTAAAGAAGAAAAAAGCTGAATCATCATGGGTAAATCGATCATGGAACTTTCATCAATTAGAATGAGATCGGCAGCTAAAGGTGAAAAACTTCTTTTTTTGGCATATTTATATGGGATGATATTTAGCAGAGCATGCAAGGTTTTGGCTTTAGGGATTTCCCAATTTGGAAGATTTTCAGTTGCCTTTGCTAAACTATTTTGTAAATTGGAAGCGGCTTTTCCTGTGGGGGCTGCTAACGCAATTTGAAAGGTTTTTTGTTTTTCGGGGGGCAAGTGATTCCATAACGTTTTAATCAATTGACCCGCGGTGTAAGTTTTTCCAGTGCCAGGTCCTCCACAAATTAAAAGCAGATTTTGTTGTGCAGCTTTTAGAATGGCTTGTGCCTGCTCGGGAAGAAGTTTTTGATTGTCAATTAAATGAGAAACTTCAGTTTGAATGGCATCCGAATCTATCCACTGATTAGCTGGCATAAGCACTTTTTTTACGCAGTTGATCCACAAGGTTTCTTGTTGCCAATGCTTTTGAAGATAGTAGGCATGTTCCCTTCGGTAAATGATTTGGGATAAGTCGTCCGATCTTTTTTGGACAGCCTCTTTCACAAGATCTAAAAGATGTAGAAGAAGTGGTTCAATCAGCTCTTTTTGGTGAGGTTCACCAATCCATACCTCATCGATAGAAGGGGAAACCACATCCTGCTTTATCCGTGTGCAGAGATGACCATTTTGAGTTGATAAAAGGAGGTGGCAGATGAAGGCTGCGGGAGCTTCATGTTCTACACTGAGCTTAGCAACAGCATAGGCTTCATAGGGTAAAATCTCTAATTCTAATAAGGCATTTAAAGTTGACCAGTGGGGAACTAATTTGTGCATAAGAATTTTCCTTCTGGCAATGCATAAAAACCGAATAGTTGACCCTCTTCAATATCTAAGCCTCTAAGAAACAGGTAATAAATCCCTCCAAAATTCGCTTTAAAGTCAAATTGATTAAATAGTTTAAGATAGCGCTTTAAGGATTCCACATAAATGGCACTTTGAAGGTGATAATGGTGTTGGTGCATCGATTGCTGTAAGGAAGTTGTGGAATAGGCTTGCAAATTAGGTCCTAGCCAGTTGGATTTCCAGTCAATCATATAAAATTTACCCGCATGCTCAAACATTAAATCGATTACGCCTTTAAGAAAGCCTTCAGGAATATGGAGATCTAAGAGACCTTTTTCGCAGGGATAAAGAAATTCCACTTCTTTAAAAATTTTAGTTTCCTGAACATCTTGCAGAGCGAAAGTCGCATCTTTAAAAGGTAAAGGCGTTTTTAATGTATTAAAAAGCATTTCCGCCAAAACTTGATCCCAGTCCTGAAACTCCGTGTTTTGCACGTAGGGTGTAATCCAGGAGCGCATTTCAGAGGGATTTTGCATATCGTTAGCTTTTTCAAATGGAAATTTTTCTAAAATTTCGTGTAAGAGCAGTCCTGTTATGTTGCCGGCAGGCAGCGTATGAAGGTTTTTAGTAGAGGCATCAAAATGATGGGGAGGAGATTCGGTCCAAACAGGTGTGATTTGATCCATTTGTTTTGAAATTTGAGAAAAAGATGAGATAGCCAGCATTTCCCCTGAAATGTGAATGGTTGGAGGAGGAAGCAGAATAGGAGAGGGCGTCGTGTTCATTTCGTAGCAAGGGGGTGTGACTTGACTTTCAATTGTATAAGTAATTGAAATGGAATTATCCAAGGCATCGATGAAAGAAATGAGAGACTCCGTTGAATTTGCATGGATTCTTTCGTAAAGCTGCGCATATGTGCAGGAAGGTTGTCCAAGTTTTGCTAAAAAGAGCTCAATAGGCGAGGCACAGCCATAAGCAGTTTGCTTTTCATAAGGACTCAATGCCGCGACATACAAACGATATTTTGCTCTCGTAAAAGCCACATAGAGCTGACGCATTTTTTCGGCGTCTAATTCTTGACAATAGTCAATGTAAGCAGGATCTTGCAGGTCATAGACCATTTGTAAAATAGATTGAGAGCCTTCTTGGGATTGAGGAATCAGTGGAGAAGGCGCTTGGTTTTTCTTGGTTAATCCAAGCACAAAAACAATTTCGAATTCCAATCCTTTGCTTGAATGCAAGGATAGAATCTGCACGGCTTTTCGATGTGTATCGACTTGTTTGTATAGTCTTTCATCGTCGTTTAATTTCAAGATTGGAAATTCATCCAAAAAGGCAATTAATCCCTCAGGAGGGCAATGTGTTTCATTTTGCTTTTGAATGAGCAGCTCAGCAATTTGGCAGAGCTCGTCCAAAAAGTCCGCACCGCTCTCTTGGTGAAGTATTTTTTCGATGAGTGTATGGCTATCTTGAAACAACTGATGGTGCATTAAAGCATCGTAAAAGGCTATAAAGCCTTCTGAAAGGAGTTTTTTACGTAAAAAATAGATCTCTGCGAGTGTTTTCTCATAGAAAAAGGGATCTTCCAGTCTGAGAATATCCTCATGATTCCATCCGAAAATTTTGCCTCCTAAAGCAATCTTCAAAGCACTGCTTTGACGTGCATGTAGAATGCCGTGCAAAATTTCTTGCCAACACTGAACTGCAGGGGAGTCCGCAAGATTTGCATTGCGCTGGGTCAGGGAGGGGATATTTAGAGTTTTAAAATAATCTGACATTCTCTGAGCTTGATAACGATCGGCAACAAGTACAGCAAAATCTTGATATTCAAATGTATTTTGATGGCATAGCTTTTGAATTTCTTGTGCGATGAATGGAAAGTACACTTTTTCTTCAAGGCTATCCAAGGAGGGTTTTTCTTGATCACTCAAAATAAAATGAATGGATCCCATTTCATCCGTTAATGTTTTGCCAAAGGTTTTATCTGCAGCTTGTACGTGCTGATAATTCAAGGTTTTTTGCCATTTTGGCAAATGGATGAAATCAGGAGCATTCTCTTGTGCAAATAGAACGTTAAGTCCTTGGACAAGCGATGGATGAGAGCGATAGTTGGTTGTTAAAGAAACTCGGTAATCTTCTCCAATAGCTTGTGCCGCTGAAAGATACGTATAAATATCCGCTTGTCTAAACGCGTAGATCGATTGTTTGGGATCCCCTACCAGATACAGGTAACCAGAATAAGCTTCGTGAAGAAAAAGAGACTCGAAAATTTTCCACTGAATCGGATCTGTATCCTGAAATTCATCAATTAAAGCTGCTCGATACTGATTACGAATGTTTTCTGTAAATGTGGGATCTTGCAATGCCTGCAGCATGTTGTGCAGGAGATCATCAAATCGAAATTTTTCTTCTTGTTGTTGATAGTGTTTTAGGAATTTTTGGCAATCGTATGCGAGTTTAGCGAATGTGCTTAAGGGGTTGACAAGTGGCTCTAAATGCCGTTTAAGAAGAGAAAGCATATTGGGTAAAATTAAAATGGGCGGAGGTGCTGAAAGAGCCTTTTGAGTTAAGGCAGAAGGATCTAGTGCTTTCACTAAAAATAGCTGATCTTCGATTACACTTTCATAATCTTGAAGGGACCATTCTTCCTGATCAAAGAGGGAGGCAAAGAGTTGAACTTTGGAAAGGGTTTCCGCTTTGATTCTTTTTTGTCGATCCGTTAAGCCTTTATATAAAGGAATAAGCGTATGAAAATCGGTTAAGATAGAGTGAGAAGAAAATCCTCTATCTTTTAGAAGCAGCATGGCATTTTTAAACAAAGCATACTGTTCTTCAAAACTTGGTGAAGGGGCGAGTGGAATTCCTTGGGTCATCACTTTAACCAAAGCCGTTTCTAACTTTTCTATTGATTGCTCATACTGCTTAAGTAAAAGTTGAAAATGTGTGGGGCCATAGATTGTGGGTTTGAGCTCTGTGCGAAAAAAGTTGCGAATGACTTTTAGGATTTCTGCCTGCGAGAGAGATTCTTTTTCCGTGAGTGTGTGTAGAGCCAGATCGCCTTCAAAAAAATGGGTTTTCAGTGTTCTAAGACAGAAAGAGTGAATAGTAAAAATTTGTGCTTGATCATATTCAAAAAGTGCATGTTCTAGCCGCTTTTTTATCTCTTTAATCTCTTCAGGATCCCTTCCCTGAATGGCTTTTAAATAATCTGGTGCCTCTTGATAGCAATAATGAGGAGAAAGCAGTAAGCCTTGTAAAAAGGATAGGGCTTTTTCAATATTTTCCCTAATGCGGACTTTAAGATCGTGCGTTGCGGCACGTGTAAAAGTGACAACTAAAATTTCTTGAATGGTAACAGGGGGATTTTCCAAAAGAAGACGTACGATAATATTTTCAATAGAAAATGTTTTACCTGTTCCAGCGGAGGCTTCTAGAACATGATGATGATGAATGTTGACTTGTCGATTGAGTACATCAAACATCTGCATCTCCTCTGCGTTTTGTAGCATACCAGTGGGTATAAATGGGAGAAAAGTAAGCGGTTGCTAATTCTTGCCATTCAGAGACAAGCGAGACATAGTCTAAATCAACATCTCCTCTTGTCATCCAATTTACATAGTCATTATAGAGGCTAAAATGCCCCGTTAAACTTTTCTGGATTTTGAGTTGGCACGATTTTGGATTTTCTATCATGTCGGGAATCCATTCAGGAAGTAGGGGAGAGACGTGTGTTTGGCAAATAAAATAGTAGTCTAAAAAGTGTTCAAGGAGTGTGAAAGGCTGATCAAAAAAAGGCGCTTTAATGCTGCCACTTTTGGCGAAAATTAGGTGTTTCCCAAACATATCTGGATAGACGTTAGCAAGACAATTGAGAATGAGATAGGCGGGCCACGCTTTGATCACTTCCTTTTTTTCATCGCGAATAAAAGCCAAAAGACCTTGAGGGGTAACTTCTGGAAGAATTCCTACAATTTTAATTCTTTTGTCGACTTGATAGGTTAATTCTAGAGGTGGTAAAAGCCAGCATGCTGGGTGAATTTGAGTCGGTTCGGAAACGGCATCTGTAAGTTCAATTTGGAAAATCTGATCTAAGGCAATCCCACAGTTCAGCAACAAGCTTTTATTTTGTTCTATTTCTTTTTTGAGCTGATCTAAGGATAGTGCTTTAAAATATCCGAAAGGAAGACGTCCTTTAATTTCATTCTGCGTCAATAAAGCATCTAAAGGGTGTTTTAAAGCCTCTTTTTTTAAGGATGCCTTAGAAAGAGATGTTAACGAAAAGAGATCGTCATCAGGGATTTTTCTCGACTCCTCTTTTTCTAAGTAAATGCCTAATCGCTTATTAAAATAATGTTCAAAAGGATTGCGTGCCAGGGCAATGAGTTGTCTAATTTCAAGTATGTGTTCTTCTTCAAGGCAAAGAGGAGTTCGCAAAGAAAGAAATTTAGGAATGAAGCAGTGTTTTGAGGTTTTTTCGGTTTTAAGGCTAGCAAGCGCAGAGCGGTAATTCTCTTGTGAAAAGCTATTGAGAGAGGAATTATCAAAATATTGCGGATTGTATCCATGAAACGGATGCTTAAAGAAACATCGCTTGGAGGGACATGTGTCTCCCAGACGATAACTTTTATCTAAATAGCTCATGAGTTCTTGAACAAGGAGGGAAGGAGGCTGCTCTTTTCCTGTCGAAGAAAAAGCCTGGTAGCTCAACAACAAGTATTCCCGAGCAGAGGTGAGCGTTTCAAGAAAAAGATAACGATCAAAGTCAATTTGCGAAGGAGAGTAATCCGCCTGTGGATGAAAAGCTAAAAGATGCAGGGAGGATTCTGGCAAAAATCGAGGGAAGGCGCCTTCTTCTAAACCTAATAATGCAATGCCTTTTGCCGGAATGGCTCGCATCGGGAGCATGGAGCAAAACTTAACAGCACGTAAGGAGGTTTCTCGGTAAGAAACATCTTCTTTTTTGAATAAAGAAAGCAAGATAGGTTGGATTGTTTTGAATGAAAACGTGTGTTGCGGCAAAAAGCCTTTAAAAAAAGGGTGAAGTAGGTGTTCCAATAATTCTTGATGTTCAGAAAGCTCTGGAAGGAGATAAAAATTGGACAGATGTTGTAAATAAGTTCCCCACTCTTGGATTGTGCGTTCAGATCCATCATTGAGAGGGATTAAATCTTGATGGAGAGAACGGACAATATAAATCCATTTTCCCAAAAGGGTGCTTTGCGTAATGTCAACAGATAAAATAGTATCGTTTTCTTCTAAAATAAGACCTTTTAGAAGCATTTGGAATCCGTGCTCCCAAGTCCCCGCAGGATTTTCATCGACAAGAGTATGAGCACAGTGGTCTTGTTTGAGAATCATCTGACGATGCGCAATATCCATTCCCCACCGTATGCCCGTTTCCTTAATCCACGTGCGAATTTGATCGATATCTTCAAAATGAAGTCCCCATTTGTTTCGAAATGGGAGGTAATCAAATAATGTGAGTAAGGAAACAGTGTCCCAACGAGAGGAGGACAGCTTTAGCAAGTGCAAAAAGCTTTGGATATACAAATTTTGTTCGGGGAGTTCGGCATCCATCATTTTGTAATCAAGAGGGCTGTTGGGATTGCTGAATACCATTTTGATAAAAGGCGCATATATGCGAATGTCGGGAGCCATGACGACCCATTCATTTGGAGAGAGAGGATTTTCTTTAGGGGCATTGTGAATGAGGCGAATCAAATTATCGTGCAAAATCTGTACTTCACGTAACAGAGAAGGGGTGGCGTGGATTTGAATGGTGGAATCATTTTCGGAGAGATCCAACGGAGGTGTATGATCGGGATTTCTAAAAAGCACCATATCCGTTTGAACGGCTTGCAGTAAGGTTAAATAGGGTCTATCAGAGGAGTGGAGAAGAATATCGGATGTGATGCTTTCTTCGTAGCAGGGAAAATCCAGCGCACGTGCAGGAAGTGTATAGCAGGCCGAGGTTCGAACATTGGAATCCTCTACAGCAACAGCCATTTCACGACCAAGACGTCCAAAATTGGCTAATAGAGGGTTTTTATCTCGCAAGAGTTCTTCTAAGGCTACTTGTTGAGCTTCTGGAGCATCTTGTTTTTTCCAATAACGTTGCATTCTTTTACTTTCTTTATCCGAGCAGGCATCGCTCCAAAAAGCTTCGCAAGGGGATAGCAAATAGAAAGAAACAGAAATGGCTTGTGCAATTTTTTGCAAAAAATTGTGATACAGAGCGGGAAGATAGCTCATCGCGAATAGATGGACTTGAAGTTGATCGATCCGTTTTTCAGGAATGGAGATTTGGTTGAGATAGTGATAAGGATATGTCCAATTATAGGCATTTCCTCTTTCAAAAATTTTTTTCCACAAGTAAACCTGCCAAGAAGAAGGGGGGGCTTGTCGCCAAGCTTCTAGAGCTTCTCCACCGGCAATCCCATATTCCAAAAAGAGACCAGCCAATTTTTCCACTAATGAAATGAGTCTTTTTTCTCCTTTAAGAGATAGAGTTTTGATTGATGGAGAGAATCTTAAGTAGCCAAATAGCGGCTTCCACAACTCGTGCTCCTCAGAGCTCAAGCTTTCACAACGCATGAGAATCTGTCGAACTTCTACCTCTAGGGCTAAAGTGAGTTCAAATGAAGAAGGATGATTAGCTAAGGTTTGATTTGGTTCAATGAGCTGGTATAGGCGTTGGATGCCTTGATCAAGATAAATGGTTTCAAATCCCATCGCAATGCCAGACTCCTCTGCCATTTTAAACATGACCCAAGATTTCATGGCGGGGCTGGGTACAATGATTAAGCGACGACAAAATGGGTGGGCTCCAAGTAATTGCTGCTTTAGGGGGTGAATGAGCAATTCGACTTGGTTACTAAAAAATACATGATGTTCAGAATGATGGATCATAAATTTCTCATTGATCAAAGAGCTTTTATCATAAACATTAAATGATTAAAACCCAATGATCTCTTTAGGGAAAAGGGAATTATTTTCCTTTTATTAAAAGAGATTTAATTTTTTTTAATTTACACAAATAATTTTATTTAATATTCTGAAATTATAAGTTCATAAACGATTTTAAATCGCTACCGATTTGAACATCATCTTATATTACTCACCTACACTTCATCTGTTATCAGTATAAAAATCATAAGCAGAATAGTTAATTAATTTTATTAAACCTCTACAAGGAGATAAAGATGAAATCTAAATTACTTATTCTTCCCGCTCTTTCAATCATGCTAGTTGGATGTGAGCAACACGTTACCAATCCACCTCCCCCTAAGTCTCCGACTCAGCAAAACAGCTCAATACTAGATGCGGCTCCTTCAGAGACGAATACAAACCGTAATTTGCAAGATCGTAGAGCATCCGATGATGCGGATAACACCAGTCGCAATGTACGTGATCGAATTGAAGGAGCCTTAACACCTTTTGATCAGTCGGAAAGCGTAGGTGATCGTATCACTTTACAAAGTATTCGAAAAGCATTGGTAGAGAACAAGATTTTGTCGACCTATGCAAAAAACATCAAAGTCATTACTGCGAATGGCGTTGTGACTCTTCGTGGACCTGTGAATAGCGCAGCTGAAAAAGAAGCAATTGAAAGAATTGTTTCGCTTATTCCTGGAGTGACAAAAGTGGATAATCAGCTCGAAGTTCTTCAGAATGCTGAGAAATAATCGATTAAAAATTTAATTTTTTGCAGGAGGCTATTATGACAAAGGCTGTATTTGGTCTCGCTAAAAATGAAAGTCAAGCACAGAGAATTGTGCAAAAATTGCAGGCTTCTGGCTTTGATACAGATGAAATTTCTGTACTCTTTGCAGATCGTACACATGAGGGCAAATTAACAGATGTCAGTACGAATAAGGGGGCGATCGGACATGAAAAGCACACTAAAGCCCCTGAAGGAGCGGCTACAGGAGCTGTCTCAGGAGGCATTATTGGTGGTTCGATAGGGATTTTGGCGGGTATTGGTGCATTAGCCATCCCTGGCCTAGGACCTTTTATTGCAGCAGGTCCGATTATGGCAGCCCTGGCTGGAAGCGGCATTGGAGGTTCGTTGGGCATGTTAATCGGAGCGCTTGTTGGAATGGGTATTCCAGAATATGAAGCAAAAAGATATGAAAACAGCCTAAAAGCTGGGGGCATATTGATTAGTGTACATACAAACAATGCTGAAGATGTTGACCGGGCTTCAGAACTCCTTAGAAAGGAAGGAGCTGAAGATATCTCGACTTCGTACGAAAAAAGTGAACGTTCAAGTTAATGGGGAATGGCTGAAAACAGGTGCTTTTAGAATATGTTTTCAGCCCTTGGTTTATTAAAATAAGGGGAAATTATGGGAAGAATGATTCTTTTATGGCTATTGGGGATACCCATTTCGGTTTTAATTATCTTAAAGCTTTTAGGAATCATTTGAGTATGGGGAGGAGATATGACTCAAAATGCCTTTTATAGATTATTTCTAAAAGAGATCAGTGATTTATATAGTGCAGAAAATCAACTAGTTGAAGCCTTACCTAAGATGGCAGAAGCCGCGACAACTCCAGAACTCAAGGAAGCCTTGGAACGTCATTTGAGTGAAACAAAAAAACACGTTGCCAGATTAGACAGCATTTTTTCTATGTTGAATGAAAATTCTTTTAAGGAAACTTGTGAAGCTATGGAAGGACTGATTTATGAGGCAAATGAAATTATTCAAAATGAAGCGCCTTCCGTTGTAAAAGATGCAGCTTTAATTGGAGCAACCCAGAGAATTGAGCACTATGAAATCGCCGGCTATGGAGTTGCCAAAACTTTTGCAACTCAGCTAGAGTTATACGATATTGCTGAACTTCTTAAAGAATCTTTAGAAGAAGAAGGAAATGCCGATAAGCATCTGACTGTGATTGCGGAAGGTGGATTTTTTACGACAGGAATTAACAAGCGTGCAAAGAATATCTCTTAAATGGAGATGGTTAAGAATGTTGCCTAAAATGTCCCTAAATTAACAGGAGGTTATCATGGTTAACAAAGACACACTTCAAGGTCAATGGAAACAATTACAAGGTAAAATCAAAGAAAAATGGGGAAAACTTACAGATGATGAGTTAACAAAAATCAACGGTCGTCGTGAAATGTTGATTGGAAAACTCCAAGAAAAATATGGAATGGCAAAAGATAGAGCTGAAAAAGAAGTTCAGAATCTAGAAGAAGCATTCCGTCATTCAAGCGAATCAAGCGAACATGAACATGAAGAAAAAGAACATGCTCATGGATCATCAAAACGTCGATTCTAATCTGAACCAGTAATGGTGAGAAAAGGTGACTTTTCTCACCATTAGTCCTTTAAATTCTCTTTAGGGCTATAAAGTTGGGAGAGCTGTGTATAAATCTCTCTTAGAAATACATAGAGCGGTGTTATCCACAAAGGACCTGTTACTCCAAAGAGTGAAAAGCTTGCAACGATAAGCAAAATAATCGTGAGAGGATGAACATCTAAGCGTTTCATCATGACGTGAGGAGTGATAAGGTTTGCCTCAATCAAATGGATGGAAGTCATCACAATCGCGGCTGTTAGACCCATTAGATAGCTTGAGGTGAGCCCCACAAGTGTGGGAGGAATAATCGCGATAAGCGTGCCTAAATAAGGGATCAAGCCCAATAGAAAGGTTAAAAATGCCAAAAAAATCAAATTGTCTATCTGGATGATGGCTAAGCCAATCAGAGCCATTAGAGAGACAATGGCAGCTACAACAATTTGTCCATTAAAAAATGTGAGCAGCGTTTTATCTAGATGATGAAAAATTTTTTCGCATTGTGGACGATAAACCGGGGGAATCATTTCCATCGTCCAACCATAAAATTTTTGATCGTCTTTCAATAGATAGAATAGACAAAATGGAGTAAGAACAAAGATGAAGGCGATATGGGTGGCGGTTGAAATGATGAGATACGTATTAGCAAAAACAAATTGCTGTATTTTTTCTAAAAAATTAGTAATAAGAGATTTAACTTCATTATAAGAATAAAGGTTTAAATTAAAAATATTCAGGAAGCTGATGGTGGCTTCTTTGACTTCCTCTATTTTTTGAGCGGGTGAAGTTGTGACTTCTTGAAGGGATGTAATAATCGTAGGAATCAGAAATGTCGCGATGCTGGCAATGATCCCACCCAAAATAAGAAAAATAGAGCTAATTGCGATGGCACTAGGGATGTGGTGATTTGTCAGGTATTGGACAAGAGGTCTAAACATATAATACAGAACAATTCCTAAGATCAGAGGGCTGAAGAAAGCGACGACGAATTGAACAATCGGATAAAAAAAAGGTAATAGCTTAACGAATAGGAAAAGGATGAGCAATCCTAAAAGAATGTTCGTCGCGTATTTAATGAATGATGATTTGTACCACATATCTTCAACATAAGAAAGCAGTTAAAAAATCGCAATCTTTTTTTAAGTTAATTTTGTTGACATGGTTTCTTTTATTTAGTATGGATTAGGTAATGAAATTAATTTAGTTTTTATTATGTTTATAGAAATTATGATTTTTATTTCGGTTATTGTTTTTGCTGTACTAGCTTATTTTGTTATACAAACGCTAATTACAGTTCAAAAAACTTTAAAAAAATTAGATTTT
>NZ_JBFWIR010000012.1:0-47765 GCF_050255895.1 Parachlamydia sp. | reverse complement strand
ATCAGGATTCGGTCGATGTTTTACCGCTCCCTATTGCCGGAATTATGAGTCATCAAGATGGCTATCAGGTAGATAAAAGTTATGCACAATTAGATGAAAAAGTGAAACAACTTGGAAGTCCCTTGCATGCACCTTTTATGACACTCTCCTTTATGGCCCTTTTGGTCATTCCCTCTTTAAAATTGAGTGACAAGGGGCTGTTTGATGGAACAGCCTTTAAATTTACATCCTTAGGGCTGGATACTGCTATCAAAACTTAGGGCGTTATTTTTCCTGGTAAACCAACCTTTTCCTTGCCCTTTTCTGAGGTCTTTGGAAAAAAATGGTGATTAATAGCTAGGCAAAGCTTTTGTGTAATTTTATCTAAACGATGATTGACTGCCAGTGAGAGGAATTTTGGATAATTTTCTTTAGGAATTTCATTCCAATCAACAGTCATTTCGACTTGTGAAGGTTGTTGTTGCTCGGATATGGTTTCTAATCTTTCTGCGGCAAATAAGCAAGGTATAAAAAAATCTTCTATTTTGTAGCGATTGCCTAATGAATAAGCTGAATAATCATTATTTTATTCAGGTCCTTATTGTGTTTTAAGATTTCATTTGCCCGATCAAGACCGTAAGCAAGCATGTCACTTATGAAAAGGTTTTGTGATATGGTTAAAAATTCAAAAAGCATTTCTAAATTTCCATTAAAAGCACTTGTCTTGCTCTCATAAATGACTAATTGAATTCGGGCGCTTTGCGTCAGAAAACAAGAAGAAACGAAATGAAGGAAAACCAGAGACGTTCAATTTCCTAGGCTTCACACATATATGTGGAAAGACAAGAAAGAATGGAAAGTTTACAATCTGGAGGCAAACGATTAAGAAGAAAATGCATAAGAAACTGGAGGAAGTCAAAGATGAACTCAAGAAACGTATGCATGAACCTATCCAATGCACCGGTAAATGGCTAAAGGCTGTAGCAACAGGACACTTTAGATACTATGGAGTACCTGGAAGCTATGAGGCTATGAACGATTTTGGACATTTAATAGCGCAGAAATGGAAACAATCTCTTAAAAGAAGAAGCCAGAAAGCTGCTATTACATGGGAGAAAATGACTAAGCTGATGGACCGATGGATACATTTACCGCGAATCTGTCATAAATATCCGAGCGAACGATTTGGTGTCACTATCTGAGGGAAGAGCCGTATGCGGTAATTCTGCACGTACGGATCTGTGCGGGGGATATTCCTACCGCGACCACTCATAGCTTTCTCACGTAAAATTTTTAGTTCTCGAAAAGCCATTTGATTTGCTATCAAAATAAGCTTGTATTTCAAAGCAAAGTGATTCAATGAGGTCCTAATTTTCAAAAATTCAAGCTTGCAAAAAGACACAATTGATGCAAAAATGTGATTCTTTTGAGCGCGAACCACCTTTGTTGGTGACTTCTCAAGGCTTGCGTTTTGCTTTATCGATTTGTGATACTCCTCTATTCGCCTCCTTTTTTGGTAGACTTCATAAATTCGGTCAGCATCGCTGTCTAAATCGTTTGTAACAATGTCTTTTTTCTTTTCTTGTTTTTACATCGCAAAAATGCAAGTCTTTGCTAATAACTTCATAGCCTATTGGAAGAGCTATTTCAACATAACCAACCAGGCATGATAAAATGTTTATCCCTTTAACGCAGCGTCCTTTTGCATGAGAAAAGAGCCAGCTGACGATTTCGTTCTCATCTGTATAAGGCTTCTCCTCAATTGCATCATCGATGATCAATACTCCTCCTTTTGTTTGCTCATGCCTACGCACATCTGCTTTGACATATTGCCATAAATCTTTTGACCCGTAGTCATTGCGATTTAAAAATCTTGTAATCTGGTCATGACTAATCTCTCCTTCCAAAAGGTTTGAAAGTCCAATAGCTGTTGCATGTTGGTTTTGACAAATCAGATAGTCAGTATAGATATCTAGAATGTCTTGAGGCATTTTTCTTCCATTTTTCAGAAAGAAATTTATACTTTCAAAACACTCTTTTCAATCTTTAATGCGTAAGGTGAGTAAATAAATTCCATCATTTTAAGAAGGTTATTTTTTGAAAAGTGGTTGTCAGTGGTGTATGTTACCCAAAGAGTCGTCTAAATGGGAACTTTGCTATTATTATTTTAGTCCATGGAATCAAAAAGATTATCATAACTCTGAAAATATCCTCGAGTAAGTTTTAAAAAAAATGGTTGGAGAGGTCGTCAAAACAGTGGTCGGAAAGAGAAAACCAGTTTTATAATAATTGATGCACAAAACATTAAGTATACGGATATAGCTGAAAATAGAGGATATGATGTCGGAAAAAAGATCATAGGCATAAAACGTACATAGCCCCGTAGACACTCAAGGATTACCTCATGTAATTCATATAACCACAGCTGGCTGGAAAAATGCAGAAGGTTATGGAAAAACTGCGAGAGAAAGCTTAATACCAGCTTAAATCTGGCCTTTGTAGTTCTTCCTTTAAAAAGATTTTAAATGGGTTCTAAGACATTACACGGAATGATTTTTTAAAAAGAAGCAAGATATTTAAAAAAACAAGAAGGGAGCCCATATTTAACATCTCATCCATGTTAATTTTTGCGTTAAGACACGCCTCAGCTTCTTGCTTAAACTCAAACATAGTTTTAATGAGTTTGGAGTTGTCTGAACGATTAGCATATTTCTTCATCTTTTCAGCAAGATTTTGCAATTTTACCGCGTAGACAATATCGCCAATTGTTATCGGAGGAGCTGCTTGGATCGGTAGTGTACTTAGCGAAAAAGAAACAGCTGTACAGAATAAACATACCCTGTTAACAGAAAGAGAACGGAAAAAATCAACCATTGTACAGCCTTTCGTTTTTGGTTTTCTTCGGTGGATTTCATTTTATTTAAAAAATCATAAATAGGAAAAGATAGGGCGTATGAGAATACAATCGACTCAGCGATAATGCCGGCTAGTTTCATTGCATATATAAGAAAAAAATTCATTTGCATCTTTATTTTTTTTAAAATTTTAACGATATATTAGTCTGAAATAAGGAACAAAGAGTATTTGTAGCATGTTTCGCAATTAAATAGGGCATTTCTAACAATTGAAGAACGTCCATCTCTTTGATAGTGTTATCGTTATTACCGATAGAAAAGTGCTCGATAAGCAAATCCGCAATACGATTAAGCATTTGTCCAGGTGTGGAATTGCCCCTATAAAAACGGACCATTAGCCCGCTATTTTTAACAGTAATTCCCGCCAGAAACAAAATAACATGTCAATTTTAGAAGAATTAATTTTTTTACAAGGTAAACCCATAAGCTCTTTTGAAGCCTGTTTTTGAAGATCGAGGAATTTGCTAAAGAACACAAAATACAATCAAACCTACGGGAACACGACTTGCAATTATGAGATATTCAACTGGTATCTGACAGCTATACGCCGATAAAGATCTTCCCATGATTCAAATGTCATGTACTGAATCAGTACCCTGATCGTTTCACATAACACTCGAAAATCACCTAATCGTTGTCTTACATAATTTTCAATCAAAAGGCTATATTGAGGTGTCACTAAACTATAATCAAGAGCAGTCATATCAGTCCCTTTTAATGTATTAAACACGCTATTATAATTTTTTCAGCTTAGCATATTTTGCGACAAGCGTTCTTTCGCGGTTATCTTTAACAAAGAAGATCTGGTAAGTAAGTCCTATAGAGCCTTGGTAAGATTTGTTGATTTTTCCTACTCCAAACTCCTTGTGGAATATTGTGTCACCTGTTTCAAGGGATTCAGGTTCTTCTACAGCAATAACAGGTTCAACCATTTTATATTCTGGTATGGGCGGCCGGTAACTGTCGGGTCGTCGGTTTAAGATTATTTTTTCAATAAAATTGGGTGGAATTTCACTTAAAAAGCGACTGGCACGCTGAGAGCGTATGGTTCCCCATAAATGGCGATTGCGTGCAAAAGTCAGGTATAAATATTCTTTGGCTCGAGTCATTCCCACGTAGCACAAGCGGCGTTCTTCTTCGAGTGCATCAAAATTTCCTCTCGAATTGGCATGGGGGAATAAATCCTCTTCCATGCCAGCTAAAAATACAGCAGTAAATTCAAGCCCTTTTCCGTTGTGAATAGTCATGAGATTGACCCGATTTTTAGAGTGATGGGTGTCATCGATGGTGGATTTAAGAGATAGCTCCTCTAAAAAGGCGGATAAGGAGGGTTCAGGTGTTGAGGTTTCCCATTCATTTGCTTTTGAAACAAGTTCCTCTAAGTTGGCTTTACGATCTTGGAAGGTTTCTGCATCTTCTTTTAGTAGACCTAAGTAGCCGCTTTCTTTAATGGCTGCTTCCACACCTTCTTGAATGGTTCCTTTTGCCGAAATTTCTTGTAAACGAGCAATTACTTGTAAATATTCTTTAAGTCCTTCCTGTTGTTTTTGATTCAATTTAAAGATAAAAGGAAGGGGCTGTTGCTCAATGAGTGCTTGGGCAAAACTTAGAATAGACATCCGATTTTTTTGAGCATGTACGCGGATTTTTTCCAGTGTGGTATCGCCAATGCCCCGTTTGGGAAGATTGATTGTTCGGGCAAAGGAGACATAATCGCTAGCTTCATTTGCGATACGTAGAAAAGCTAAAATGTCTTTGATTTCTTTTCTTTGATAGAATGAAACACCGCCGACAATTACATAAGGGATATCATTATGTAAAAAAGTATCCTCAAATACACGCGATTGGAAGTTTGTCCGATAAAAAACCACCATTTCGTTATAAGGAATACCCTGTTCGTGATAATTTTGGATTCTTTCTGCGATAAATCCCGCTTCGAACCTTTCTGTTTCAGCTGGAAATAGTTTGATTTTTTCTCCAGCACCTCGATCACTCCACAAGGATTTTTTAAGGCGATTTTGGTTATTGTCAATTAAGGCGTTAGAGGCATCCAAAATATTGCTACGGCTGCGATAGTTTTGCTCAAGATGGATCACCTGTGCGCCCGGAAAGTCTTTTTCAAAATTTAGGATATTATAAATTTTAGCTCCACGCCAAGAGTAGATCGACTGATCTGGATCCCCCACAACAAAAAGATTATGCGTTTTTTCTACAAGGTGGGTGACCATGGCATATTGCGCATCATTTGTATCTTGATATTCATCGATTAATAGAAATTGCCAACGATTTTGGTAATAGGCCAGTATCTCTGGGTATTCCCGAAAAAGGCGAACTGTTAAGTAGAGGAGATCATCAAAATCGAGTGCATTGTATTCACTCATGCGGCGTTGATAAGCAGCGTAGACTTTTTGGAAATGGAGCTCCGCATTTGATTCAGCGTCAAAATCATTAATTTGATCGGGATTTTTTAGAGCATTCTTTGCTTGAGAAATTAAGTGCTTAAAAGCTTTGGGTTCAAGTTTTTTGTCGGAAATGTGCAATTCTTCCATGCAATTTTTGATGACCTTCAAAACATCTTCTTCATCGTAAATCACAAAATTGCGGGAATAATGAGGGAAAGCATGAATAGATTCGCGTAAAATGCGTGCACCCAAGCTATGAAAAGTGCTAATTAAAACAGAATGAAAAGTGAGCTCTTTGACTCGATTTTGCATTTCGCTGGCAGCTTTGTTGGTAAAAGTCACAGCCAAAATTTGGGAAGGAGGAATGCCTTCATCAATTAAATGCGCAATTCTTTGCGTCACAACGCGTGTTTTTCCTGATCCAGCACCCGCAAGCACTAAAAAAGGACCCTCTAAAGCTTGAATAGCGCGAACTTGCTGATCATTAAGATTTTTCATAATATCCTTTTTTCCACGAAGTCGTCAAAGACTAAAAACTGAGAAACAATTTTCGCAGAAAAGGGATATTATTTAAACCTGGAATTCACGATCTCCTAAATTCCCATAACGATGATAATTTATGCTAAATGCCACTTCGCGAAGATATTTGATTAACTCTAAATATCCTTTTGCTAAAACAGGAGATACAACCAAGCTAAAGCTATTCTTTGCTAGCATTTCAAGTAAAGCAGGCGTACTTGAAGAAAGCAGTCGGATCCGTCCGTCTTGAGTTTCTGAAATTCGGTGGATAAAGTTTTCTTCCGCTTCTATTTTTAAAGTGAGCAGAGAGAAGTGTTTGATCCAATCCGCTTGGATTAACATCCCGAGTTGTTTTTGATCTCCACTGATTTCAAGAGGAGTTCCACAGATATGTGCCGCAGCCATGACAAGTAGACCATCCACATAGTCGTCTGCATCCTGAATTCTAAAAAACATTTTTGGATAGGGGGTATAATGCAGAAGATTGTCTTGTCCTAGAATTTTAGAAGGGTCATGGTCTCGGCTAAAATAGGTGGTCCATGATTGTTGATAGTCTGTGATAGCCGCCTTCCAGCGGGTCACTTGCTCCTGGGAAAATCCTGATTTTTCGAGATGCTCCACTATTTCAGCGGTGAAGGCCGGAGTTTGACCGTGGTTTTCAGGAAGGTTTTTTTGCTCTGCATGCATAAATTGTGTGAGTGTATGGGGACCGCCGGCTTTAATGCTAGGTCCAAAGCTACTTTGCTTACATCCACCAAAAGGTTGCCTTTGAACGATGGCGCCTGTAATGGTGCGGTTGATATAGCAGTTTCCTGCTTGAATATGCTGCTTCCAGTAGTTTTGCTCACGTTCGTCTAAAGAATGCAGACCCGCTGTTAACCCATAAGAAGTCCCATTGGCCAGCTCTAAAGCATGTTTGAGATTTTCTGCTCGCATGATTCCTAAAACAGGACCGAAGAGTTCGGTTGTATAAGTAAAACTTCCCTTTGTGACGCCGATTTTGATCCCAGGACTCCAAAGATGGGGATTTTCAGGATCTTGCTTGGGTGCAAGCAGCCACTCTTCCCCTTCTTCGAGCGTGGTTAATCCCTTTAAAAGATGTTCATTTGGAGGACGAATTAAAGGATTGATGCGTGTTGAGAGATTCCAGGGAGATCCAACCGGCAAACTTGCGACTGCATCGCAAAGTTGAGCTCGGAATAGTGGATCATCGTAGACTTCTGCTTCCAAAATAGCTAAGCTGCAGGCGCTGCATTTTTGTCCCGCATGCGAAAAGGCGGAATGCATGAGGTCTTTAATGGCGAGATCACGATCAGCTAAACTTGTAATGATTAAGGTGTTTTTTCCTCCCGTTTCAGCCACCAAATTCATTCCAGGTCTTAGCTTAAGTAAGTGTTTGGCCGTTGCTGTAGCGCCTGTTAAGACGATGGTGGAAACACGAGGATCTTTCACGAGCTCACTTGCAACCGGATCATCTTGGCAGGGAATAAATTGTAAAACTTGTGGATCAATTCCGGCTTCCCACAAGATCTGTGCTAGCGTATAACCCACCAATACGGCTTCAAGGGCAGGTTTAAAAAGTACACAGTTTCCAGTAACGAGAGCAGCGACAATGCCACCCGTTGGGATAGAACAAGGGAAATTCCAAGGTGGGATAACCACTACAATTCCCTTTGGAGACCACGAGATATCTTGAAATAGTCCAAATTTCTCAGCGTTACGTCGATAATATTCAATAAAATCGATGGCTTCCGATATTTCCCCGTCCGCCTCAGCCATTGTTTTGCCCGTTTCAGCAATCATTACCCCGATCAATTTCCCTCTATTAGTGCGGAATGCTTGAGCTACTTTTGCAAGTAGAAGAGAACGATCTTGAAAGGATGTTTCTCGCCATTTTGGATAAGCTTTCAACGCAGCTTCAATCGCTTGATTCACTTGTAAAGAATTAGCTAAGGAATATGTGAATAAAGGTTTGTTAGGATTAGATGGGGCTATTCCGTGTGCTGTTAAATCGGGGTTATTGGTATGTATCATTTCTCCCGCGATCATCAGAGGAACAGGCTCAAAAGAAAAATTTTTCCAATCTTTTGCAATATTTTCTGCCCATTTTGAATTTGTTGGAAGAGACCAGTCGGTATCGGCTTCGTTCAAAAAAGGGGAGATGAGAGGAGGATCCTGCGGTGGGAAAAAACGATTTTGGTTTCGCTTGGGATTAATGCTCACATTTTGCATGGTATGACAAGCGTAGGAGAATAGATTTGCTTGTGCTTGCCAATGCTTTGTTCCGGGGATCATGCTAAAAAGGTAGCGAAGGAAATTCTCTGATGACGTGTTTTCATCTAAGCGGCGGATAAGGTAGGCCACTGCATTCTGAAAATGTTCTTTGTCTGCTACTGGGCAATAAAGCAAAAGATCATTTGTGAGTTCCTTGACAACCCTTGGTAGGGGGGCTCCCATTCCTTCAAGCATTTCAAATTGCATGTAAGGCCAAATATCTTTTTCAGCAGTCAGTACGATGGCGTAGCAGATATCAAAGAGGTTGTGGCTTCCAATTCCAATGTGAACAGATTTTGCATGCTCAGGTTGTGCTGCATAGGTGAGCATCCGCTTAAAGTTCCCATCCGTCTCCAATTTCGTTTGATAAGTTGCGAGAGGCCATCCATGCATGGAGGCATCCACTTTTTCCGCCGCTAGATTTGCACCTTTTACAATACGAATTTTAATGGGGGCTCCTCCATTAGCCGTTCGTCTCAAAGCCCAAACCGTGAGCTCTTGCTGGAGAAGGAAGGAATCAGGAATATAACTCTGTAAAACAATTCCAGCCTTATATTTCAGAAATTCCGGTTCCTCTAGAACTTTTTTAAATAGTTCCACGGTGAGGTATAAATCGCGAAATTCTTCCATATCTAAATTAACAAATTTAGAGGTGCGCATTCCAGTTGGCTGGACATATTGATACTGTTGAGCAGCGCGATAAAGCTTTCTTAAGGTTTGAGCTAAATGATTAAGCGTGCCTTCACGATCGATAAGATTAAGCTGGCTTGAAAGGGTGGAAATTTTAACAGAGATGTATTCAATTTCTGGCTTAGATAGATCTTCAATATACTTTTCTAAACGCTTTTCGGCTTCTTTTTCACCTAAAATGGCCTCTCCCAGGCGATTGAGATTGATACGAATTCCTTCATCTCTTCTTTTTCGAACATGTTTTGAAAGAGTACTCCATTCACCAGGAAGAACAACGGCAGCTGTTTCTTTTCTTAATGCTCTTTTTGTGAGAGGTACAGCGATACTTGGAATTTTATTTGCGACCCATTTAAAAGCGTGTAGTTGAAACTGTTTATCATAAGAAAGATAAGAAGGAACCCCGTATTTGTTAAGCAGGTATAAAAGTTGATCTGCAACGCGCGTGACTTTAGAGCTACGGAAGCATTGATCTGTCATATGGATAGTAAAAAGTTTACCTGACGGATCATTCATCATGCGGGCGAGCTGAGCCTGAATCCGTCTTTCTTTATTGGAAATCGTTCGACGCGCTTCTTTTTGAATCAACGTGGCGAGTTCAATGGCGAGCTCACGTCGCTCTTCGACTGTTAGCGATTTGCCTTTGAGATCCTGAATAATTTTTTTGGATTGTGTGATGTAACGAGAGCCTTCCATGAATCTCTTCCTTCATGAGCTAATCCACAAATGGGAAAGTTGTTGCTAAGATATTATATTTATCCTAACAGAACATCCTCTTATATCGAAAGCCTTTCAGGGAGGGTTGCTAAATTTTCTTCAGAATCAACCAACTGGATTAGGAACGTTGGGTATCGGAATGTGCGGTCAAAACTTTCATCCATTTTACTGTCGCGCGACCAACTCGCCAGTTTTGATTTCCAATCTGATGCTTTGCAATTTTT
The DNA here is from genome assembly GCF_050255895.1 of Parachlamydia sp. NCBI lineage: Bacteria > Pseudomonadati > Chlamydiota > Chlamydiia > Parachlamydiales > Parachlamydiaceae > Parachlamydia > Parachlamydia sp. The sequence goes on along the minus strand of NZ_JBFWIR010000012.1, from coordinate 38,048 downwards.
TTTCTAAATTTTGGTGTGTCTTGCTCTGGATGCAAACGCAGGTAGGCTTCAAAATCGGATGGAGAAAATTGAGCGACCTTCATAAAATCAGCGGGTAGAGTTTCTATTTTTTTTAATGTTAATTTACCAATTGTTTGGCTGGTCGGGGAATTTTTTCCAACCTCTGTAAAAAAATACGGGTGTTTTAAAAAATTAACCGCATCTTTTAGAGCGAAAACCCAACAACCATTTGATTTTTCTCTCAACACACCAGAGTAATAGAGTGTTGTTGTATCGGGATTCAATTCAGCAGTTAAAATATGGCTTAAAATGAGCTCTTGTTCTGAAAAATCAGTCTCCTTCTCTAAGCCAATACGAGAGGGCGTAATGGTCTCGTTTCCAAGTCGAATCATGGGATCTAAAAGGGCAATATGCAATGCATTTCCTATTTTTTCTGCAACAACGGCAATAATGTGCTGACCGGATGTCTCGGTGCGTTTCGGAACGACATTAGTTTGATCATGACCCCACAAAGATGAGTGTGTTGGCACAATAAATGCGATCCGCTGGTCTCCTTCTAATTTCTCAAGAGCTTTGAGTTTTTGTGAGAGGTTTTGAAGAGAGGGGCACACATGCAAAAGATGATCTTCAAAATGATGCCTTGCTTTTAATAGGTTTGCAATTTGAGTCAATCCGAGTGTACTGGGTCTAATATTGCCATCGGAATAGCGACTCCAAGTAAAGAGAGCATCCCCAGAGTACTGTTGTTTGACTAGGCAATGGTAATGGGTGATTAACGTTTTATTCCATAAATTGTAATCTTGTTTTTTCTTCTCTTTTTTATCCACTCTTGCAGCAGGAATAGACAGGTGGTGAAGTAAATTTTGAGCCCTTTTTTGTGCAATGAAGTGGGAAGTGTGAAATCCTCTGAACAATAAAAAATTTTTAATTTTAGAAAAGAACTCTTTTACATACAAAATGATTTTATGGGTTGTGTTTTTTGGTTGAGGCTGTGAAATAGAGGTCAAAATATTTTTTACGGTTTCGTAAGAGAGGTTAGAAGGAGAGGGATTGAGCTTAAGATATGCAGAAACGAGACCGATGATTTTGTTCTCAGATAATTTTTTATATCCTTTCCCTTGATGCATTTGAAAATGGTCCTCTTTTTGATAAAGGGAATCAAGAGGTGCATTGGATTGGTTGACAAAAGCAATAAAATTTTCAGGAGGCATGAAACTCTTCTTTTTATAAAAAAATTAACTAATTATAACATTATATTAGCATTAAAGCAAATGGGTGATGAAAAAGCTTTTTTGTTTATAAAAATATCCGTTGTAGTTTATTTACACAAACTTTTAGGGGATTTGTGAAATTACCAATAGTCTTTTTTTTACCTTTCCATTTTTTTAAGATATCTATAGAATGAACCGAATAACGTAAACTAATGAGGTAGTAATTGTTGTTGCTTTTCAATAAACGCAACAGGATAAGATAAGGAGTCTATCATGAAAAAGTTGATTGCGCATTCTCTGCGAGAGTGTACGGCTGTAATTGCACAACTTGACAATCCTGAAGTTCATATGTTTATTGAAAATGTAGCTCTTACGCTTGCCTCTGCCTTTCAAAATGGTCAGAAAGTGTTGATTGCCGGTAATGGTGGAAGCCTTTGTGATGCCATGCATTTTGCCGAAGAACTGACAGGCTATTTTAGACAATCAAGACCCGCTCTTCCAGCCATTGCTCTTTCTGATTCTGCCCATATTACTTGCACGGGAAATGATGTTGGATTTGAATCCATTTTTTCTCGGAGTGTTGAGGCTTATGGTCAAGCTGGCGATGTGTTTGTGGGTTTAACAACCAGTGGGAATTCCAAAAACATCATCCGTGCTTTTGAAGCGGCGAAAATGCGAGGACTCAAAACAGTCGCTTTTCTCGGCAAAGATGGAGGACAGCTAAAAGGATTTGCAGACTTTGAAATTATCATTCAAGGTTTTAAAACTTCTGATCGTATTCAAGAAGCCCACATGGCGATTATTCACATTTTAATTGAAATGATTGAAGAAACACTGTTTTCTGTTTCTCCATCATCTCAACATGAATGCAACTGCTTAGCGACAGCTGAAGTATAATTGTTATATCCTGCTTCTTTTTCCTGTTCATCATCATGTTTTTTTTGACATAATTCGAAGCGGGCTGCCATTTTTCTTATTTAAAAAGATGGAAGAGAAGGAATGTTTGCCTTTATAGAAACTTACATTATTCATGTGATCACAGATCAGCGCAAAGGATTCTTTCCTTCTTTGATTAAGGGAGCCTTGTGGATTTTAAGCTGTGTTTATCAGGCGATTGTCTTTTTGCGAAACTGGGGGTATGATCAGGGATTATTCCGTCAATACAACCCTCCTGTGCCTGTTGTGATGAGCATTGGAAATATTGTGGCGGGGGGAACAGGCAAAACGCCTTTGACTTTAATACTAGCGCAAGAATTTTCCGAAGCTTATCATGCCGTCATTCTATCCCGTGGATACCGTTCGCAGGCAGAACGTTTATCTTCACCCGTTATTCTTAGTCATGGGGATGGACAAGGTCCTATTCTTCCCGCTAATTTCTGCGGAGATGAGCCTTATATGCTGGCAAAAAATTTGCCTGATGTTGTGATTGTGGTGGGAAGAGATAGACGGAAAGGGGCGGTTTTAGCTGCGAAGACAGGGGGGCAGCTTCTCTTATTGGATGATGGGATGCAGCACCGTCGTCTTGCTCGCGACTTTGAAGTGGTGGTAATGGATGGAGCTAATCCTTTCGGAGGAGGCTACTACTTGCCGCGAGGTTTTTTGCGAGAAAGCTTAAAATCTCTTGCGCGTGCAGACATAATTATACTAAACCATGTTTATTCAGATGCAGAATATGATAGGCTTAAAAAGCAAATTGCTGTTTATTCGTCTTCACCAATTATAGCGACGCGAGCCAATGTTTGTGGCGTATGGTCATTGATTGATCATGCCCCTATTAATTTGAAAGGAGTAAAAATCGGCGTTTTTTGTGCCATTGCACACCCCGACTACTTTCTTCAAACGCTGAAAGAGCTGGGGGCAGAAGTCGTTGCCTCCCATTTTGAAAGAGATCATTTAGATTTTGAGACGCAAGAATTAAATAAATTTGCTAAATTATGCAAAAACTGCGGAGCTAATTTTTTAGTTTGTACAGAAAAAGATCAAGTAAAGCTTGTTGATCCGCAGAAACTTTGCCTTCCTGTCGTGTGGGTGCAAATCCAACTTCAAATTGTACAGGGAGTTTTTGAGTGGAATGCTTTTATTGCGAAAGTGAAGAGTGAACTACAGAATCGCATATAAAGCAACGCTTGGCAGATCTTGAGGAGATACTAATGAAGCTATGGTTAAAAATTTTAATAGCCCTTGCTCTAGGTGTGGCAACAGGACTGATATGGGGCCCTCAGGCTGAGATTCTCAAGCCTATTGGAGGTGTTTTTCTAAGCCTCATCAACATGATTATTATGTTGCTTGTGCTTGCATCGATGACAGTGGGAATTACCAGTATCCATGATCCAAAAAAGTTGGGGCGTGTAGGATTAAAGTCCTTGATGGTATTTGCATTTACGACGATGGCGGCCATCGTGATGGGACTTTTGTTTTCTCAGATTTTTCAGGTAGGAGAAGGTCTGAATTTAAAGCAATCGACCGAAATTGTTCTTCAAACACCTCCTAGTTTAAGCGAAATTTTGTTGTCCATTGTTCCTAATAATCCCATAAAATCTTTAGTGGAAGGAAATGTATTGCAAATCATTGTATTTGCTCTTTTTCTAGGCATTTCGATTAATTTTGCTGGAGAAAAAGGGAAACCTCTTCTTGAATTTATGGAATCTTTGGCAGATGTGATGTATCGGATGACTTCTATTGTGATGGAATTTTCTCCGATTGGGGTGTTTGCTATTATGGCTTCTGTCGCAGGATCTTTTGGGATTGCTGTGCTTATCCCTCTCATTAAATTCTTACTCGCTTATTACACAGCTGCGATTGTGCATTGTCTTGTGGTATTCTGCTCAATTTTATGGTTTATGGCAAAGCTTAGTCCCTTACCTTTTTTCAAAGGAATGAGTGACGCGATTATGGTTGCTTTTTCAACTTCCAGCAGTTCCGCTACACTTCCTGTTTCGATGCATTGCGTGCAAGAAAACCTGGGGGTTTCCAAAAATATCTCGAATTTTGTGCTCCCTCTTGGATCAACGGTTAATATGAATGGCGCTGCAATTTTTCAAGGCATGGCTGCTGTTTTTATTGCGCATGCTTACGGGATCGAACTGGACTGGCAGAGCTTGATTACTCTTACGGTAACGGCAACTCTTTCCGCTATTGGAGCTGCCGGCATCCCTGGTTCAGGGTTTATTATGCTGACAGTTGTCTTTACCTCGATTGGTTTGCCAATTGAAGGATTAGCTATTTTAGCAGGTATTGACCGTATTCGTGAGATGGGTTCCACGGTATTAAATATTTTGGGTGATGCAGTTTGTGCGATTTACGTGGCGAAGCAGGAAGGGGAATTAGATGAACGACAATATTATCATGAGGAATTAGTTGAATTAGAGGGGAGTGATATTTAAAAAAAACTCCTTATCGAAAGAAGTTCGTTTATTTAATTCAAAAAATATTATAATAAAACATATCACATTCCACTAAGGAGGTGCGTTATGTTTCCTCGTAAGTTTTTGTTTCTATCCTTGTTTGCTCTTTCTTGTTCATCTCTAGCCTTTTCTACTCAATCTACACTTCTGGCTAGAGGAGGTGAGCATGAAGGTGGCGGCCATCACGAAGGTCAGCATCACGAAATGAATCACCATGAAAATGGTCAAAGATTTCATGATGAAGGACATGGCAATGAATTTAGACATGGTTATGGACATGAGGGTGAGTGGAATAATAATCGTCACGGCGTGTTTGTGGATGAATCAAACCCTGCCCCTGTAGTGGTCGAGCCATCAGACGATGTTCCTTATAACTCTTCTAATGGCTATGGTAATTAATATTAAGACACCTCTCTAACGAGAGGTGTCTAGTTAATTTATCATCTGTTTATCCATTTTCTGAGGGAATAGCTGCAAATTGTATTTGGGTATTATCCGCTACAAATGGCGTTTTAGAGATTGCTCATATGAGCGTATCTCTTATATAATCCAGTATTTTCCTGGATATCAATCTGCTGAGACTGGTAACTCAAAGCAATCAAATAATTCATTATCTCGCCTCCCTGCGTGTAGTCTTTCTCAAATATCCTGATTTTGTAAAGATTTATGGCGAGACGTTTGGTCTCATTGATTTGGCTAAGCATCAAGGATTCACCAAACTAATATTCAACCGTTGATAAAAAGCCTGTTTTAGCTTCAATGTGAAAGCAGAATGTGGAAAGTTTTGTAACAAATTTGATCAGGATGACGGTTATTATTTTCTAGTAAAAAGAATTCCTCTTCGGAACTAAAATGAATTAAATTTTTATCACTAAATGGAAGTTTAGTAGATAGATTAAATGTAAATAAACAAAAATACGTTTAATATTTTTAATATACATAAAGACTTTCTTTAAGAATGTGTTAAATTTTATTTGCTTAATTTTTACTTTCCATTCTTCCCTCAAATTAGTTTTAGCAATATCCTCTTCTGACAACATTTTTAATGTGTCATATGCAGGGCATAAGAGATTATTTATTTCAAAAAAAGCGTTATCTTGCTAAAGTGCCACTTTACCCGCTGACATGTGGTTGAGGGTTTTCTTTTTTTGACAAGGGATGGGTAGCGTGTTTGAAGAAGACACAATAAATGCATATCAAGAAATCTATGAGACAGTAATTCCAGATTTGGATTATTACTTGCGACAAATCGATTGTCGGGATGGATGTCCTGTCAATACGGATCCGCGCGGTTATATGATGGCTTTGCATGCGGGAAATCTTATGGAAGGCTACAAAATAGCCAGAGGGCCAAATCCCTTTGCTTCAATTTGTGGTATGATTTGTGGGGCACCTTGTGAAACCTCATGCCGTCGAGATCGTGTCGATAAAACTCTCACCATTCGTGCGCAAAAACGTTATCTGGACGAATGGTTCGGATTAGATAAAGAAGCTCATATTAAATCTCTTGAAATGAGTTATGCCCGAGGATCAACTAAGCCTGTTCCAAACGGATTAAAAGTTGCTTGTATAGGTGCGGGAGTGGCTTCTCTAACAGCTGCACACGATTTATTACGCTTAGGCTATGCGGTTGATGTTTACGAAATGATGCGCATGCCTGGGGGAATGTTAACTTATGGTGTGCCTTCCTACCGTTTAAAAAATGAAATTGCGATTAATGAATGCTTTGCTATTGAGTATCTGGGAGCCAAAATACACTACAACATGAAAGTTGGACGTGACATCACAATGACTGAACTTCAAGCCAAATATGATGCCGTCTTTATTGGCATTGGATTGTGGAAGTCGCGTGATTTACCGATCCCAGGAGCTGATCAACCAGATGTGATTCGTGGAATTGAATATTTACGCGTGCGCTGTGCGGATCAAGAATGGAAAATTGGTGAGCGCATGGTCGTTGTGGGAGGTGGAAACGTTGCCTTTGACGTTGCCCGAACATCTCGTCGAAACGGGGCTAAGCAGGTCACTATGGTCTGTTTAGAAGCACGCGATGAACAAACCGCGGATGAGTTTGAAATAGAAGATGGCCTTGAAGAGGGCATCAAAATCATCAATCGATTAGCCCCTATTGCTGTTGAAAGAGATGCACAGAATCGGATCACAGGTCTACGTGTTCAACCTATTTACTATCTATTTGATCACACTGGACGTTTTGCTCCAAAATTTGTTCCTGATTCTCAATTTGTGATTGAATGCGATTCAATTGCTTTGGCCATTGGGCAGGGGATGGATATGAGTCTATTTAATGGTTGGGATAAAAAAGATGCACTCAAGTTAGACCGTGGGGTTATTGCTGCGGAAAGAGGAACTTGTCGAACTTCTGTTAAGGGCATTTATGCGGGAGGTGACGCTGCTTTTGGAGCTGCTCTCTTTATTACGGCTATTAGACATGGTCAAGAAGCGGCACGAGCCATTGATGAGGATCTTCAAAATGCCCATCCCTATCAAGAATTTGTGGGCGAATTTACTGAATTACCTCCTATGCGGGATAAAACTTACCTCCGAACAAAATGGGCTTTGCCATCCATGCAGCCCCCAAGTGTACGTGTAAATAATCTCAATATGGTGGAAAACAACTATACAGATGAAGAAGCTCATCAGCAATCAAATCGTTGTTTACAGTGTCATGTAAGCCCTGTTTTTGATGGAACATTATGCATCAAATGCAATGGATGTGTCGATGTTTGTCCTTGTAATTGTTTAAAGCAGGTTCCGATTAGCAAGTTAAACTTGGATCTGGGAGAAGGGGATTTGCGTAAAGCTGTGGATAATTTCTATGGGGTCGACTCGGCCAGCATGAGCCCTTCAGAACTTTCGATCATGGGAACAGCTATGTTAAAAGATGAAGATTTGTGTATTCGATGTGGGTTATGTGCAGAGAAGTGTCCAACCCAGGCTGTAACCATGGATGCGATGAATTATTCTTTCAGGTGGATTGGATAAGATGTTTTGGGATCTCATTTTAACCCTTTTGCTTGCTGTAGGAGGGATATGCGTGTACTTATATTATTTAAAAAAAGGTCAATTTGAAGATCCGGAAGATGTCAAATACCAGATGTTTCGTGATGAGGAGTAAAGGCAATGCCAAAATATCGTAATTCTTTAAATGTAGATCCAGATGATAAGGATCCTTTAATTTCGCGTCGTTCTTTTCTTGCATTAATGGGAGTCGGAGCGTGTTTGATCGGTGTTGGGCAAATGGTGGGTGCTTCTTTTTTAGGATTTTTATATCCGAATGCGATGAAGGTTCCTCCTAGCATTTTTTCTCTAGGGCGTCCTGAAGAGGTGCTTTCCAAAGATGCCAAAGTATTCGATCCAAAGCAAAAAGTGTTTGTCGAAACACAGTCGGGAAAAGTTCGTGTTCAGACGGCTGTATGTACACATTTGGGCTGTACGGTCAATTTAGTTGAAACGGGATATGCCTGTCCTTGCCATGGCTCAACATATGATCAATATGGAAGAAATACAGGCGGACCTGCTCCTTTGCCATTAGTGTATTTTCTTGTTTTTTTGGGCGCCTCTGGAGAGATCATGGTGGATAAATCGAAAACAACCCTTGATTGGTCAAAAGCATGGTTTACCCCTACTGTATAAATATGATTATTTTGGAGATTGAATAAATATGGAAGTTTTCCAGGGAAGACCTCGAGAAACGTGGGGAGAATATCTTCTTAATCTGCCTGCTTTGTTTGTGCGATCCATTTTCAGACATAACTATCCAAATAATGATGTTGACCGCTCCGAAATTGTCTTTAAGAATTTCTTTTTGCATTTCCACCCTGTCAAATGTCACAAGCACTCGCTTGATCCTTTTTATACCTTGGGTTTAGGCGTAATCACGATGAGCTTGTTTCTTCTTTTAGTTTTTACAGGGGTTGTTTTGATGTTTTATTACATCCCCGCAGAAGATCGTGCATACGACATCATGAAAGATTGGCAAGACACAACCCCTTTTGCCATGATGTATCGTAACATGCACCGTTGGAGTGCTCACTTGATGGTTTTGTTTGTTTTCTTGCATATGTCCAGGGTTTTTTACACGGGATCCTATAAAGGAACAAGACGCTTTAATTGGGTGATTGGAGTCATTTTGATGGTATTGACCCTGCTCTTATCTTTTACCGGGTATTTGCTTCCTTGGGATCAGCTTGCCTTTTGGGCGATTACGGTGGGTTCCAACATTGCGGGATATGTCCCTAATATTCCAGGATTTGAACACAATATCAATCGGGTGATGCTTCTAGCCTCCACGAATGTTGGACAAGATGCTTTAATTCGCTTTTATGTTTTGCATGTCGCTTTTTTACCTTTATTAGCTGGCACATTAATTGGCGTGCATTTTTGGCGCATCCGTAAGGACGGTGGACTTTCCAGGCCTCCAGATCGGATTATTCCTGACCCATTGCGCGTTGTGCAGAGATCGGATACGAAAGAGTCTTTTGCTCCTGGTGTCAAACGCACATATGGTCTGATGGAATTGGTGAGAGGCACATGTCCCACTGTTGATAAAGGGCCTTACCAGTTTGTATTCACCTGGCCTCATTTGCTGAGAGCTGAGTTGGTGGCATTTTTGTTAACAACGGCCCTTGTTTTATGTCTTTCGTTTATCGACGCGCCTTTGGAAGAACCGGCCAATCCCACCAAACCTCCGAACCCTTCTAAAGCTCCTTGGTACTTTTTGGGTCTTCAAGAAATGGTGGCATATGATGCTTTTTGGGGTGGTGTAGGTGTGCCAACGGCAATCATTTTGGGGTTAATGGCCATTCCTTATTTGGACAGAAATCCTCAAGGTCAAGGTGTGTGGTTCCATCGTAGTCGTTATTTAGCCATATTCCTCTATACGGCATTTATGACGTTTCAAGGTCTTTTAATCATTGTAGGGACTTATTTTCGAGGAGCTAACTGGGGATGGGTTTGGCCATGGACAGAAAATTTTGCGAGACACTGATGCAAGGAGTATTTAGGAATGCGTTCTGACTTATACCAAATCGCCCTTATTTTCCTTGGTGTGGTGGTGACTGCTTTATTTGGGGTTTTTTTCTATCGTGAAATTTTTCCAGAATACAAGATCTATCAAAATGATTATGTGGCTTTAGAAGACTTTCGATCTACTTACAGTGGGTCTCCTCCCCCGGCTTTTAATAAGGGGATTCAGCAAATTGTGATGGAGCGAAGTGATAAAGGCCCCGCTAAAATTGATCGGTGCATTTCATGCCACGTGACCATGAAATTTAATCACTTTTCTCCCACCAAAATTGCCAAAGATTTTAATGGAAATATTCTAGTTGATGAACAAGGCTTTCCAGTAAAAGTACCTAATGAAGATTATGTATGGGGAAGATTAAATCAAAAGGTTGCAGAATTAACAGATACTAAAGTGATTCAGCAACTCACGGAACAGGGGCATCAAGGTGAAGTCAACGCAAGACTTTCTCAAGCGGAGAAGCTAAAGTCTTTAAAGACGGCTCAGGTTGGAGAGCACGTTTTTGATGTGACAAAAGTCTTGACCATGCATCCTCTTATTGGGCGAGAAACACGTCCATTTGAGTACCATCCGATGGAGCAATACGGTTGCACTTCATGCCACGGGGGAAACGGAAGAGGTTTAACAACGGAAACGGCGCATGGTCCTGTTTTTGATGGGGATTATGAAGTTGAATATGTAGGGGAAAAACCCCAGTTTACTGAGCCTGATGCTAAAAATGATCCTGAGTTTGCACACGTTTTTAATGCAAAACCCGGTCATCGACTTTTATTCCAAACAGATCCTATTCTGCCTGGAGCGTTGATGCAGGCCAAATGTATGCAATGTCATCAATCCAGTGACGCCTCATTGCAATCAGCCGCTTCAAATGCGAATCGGGTGATCGACCAATTTAAATCCCGCATTTCAGAACTCAAGACTTCCTATGAAAAAGAGAAAGAAGCCCTTTTATCCATGCTTCTCATTCGTAAAAGCATTGAAGAAAATGGCTTACCAAAGGTTGTGGAAGATTTAAAGAAAGAGGCAGAAGATTATCGTATTTCTCAAGCTGAGCGGACCAAGATTGGAGAGCAGACCAAAAGCTTACTTCAAATTGCTGGGGGAGCAAATGCCATCCAGACACCCGTCGCAAAAGAACGCGTTTTAAATCATCTTCGGCAGCAAATTATTCAAATTGTAGGCTCACAAGCAATCTCAGAAAAATTGGAAGAGCAGATTTCTAAATCGTCAGATTCCCTCGATACTCTCAATCAATTTTTACAGGAGGAAGAGGGGCAGGTTTCTACTGGATCCATTTTTACAAAGCTGGCTGCTGTCAAATTGGAAAATGTGGTAGAGAAGCATGTTGAAAATCAAGAACTTCCTTTTTCTCAAAATAGTCGGGATGCTTTAGGCCTGATAACAGATGTGGATATTTTGACCCATAACTTCCACCGCGGGGAACAATTATTTGTTTCGCAAGCCTGTTATGCCTGTCATCGCATTGCAGGTCTGTCAAGAGGGGGTGTTGGTCCAGAATTAACCCGCGAAGGGGAAAGCTATCCTTGGTTTGTAAAGGAATCCATTGTGTGGCCTCAAGCGGATTTAAAAACTTCGACAATGCCCAATTACCGCATGGACCATGAAGAAGTACGAGATTTGATGACCTTTCTTCTCGCGCAAAGAGATGATAGTGCAATTCGCAAGGGTGCTGCTTATCAACTTGCTGTACAAGAATGGGAAGGCGGTAAAAAAACAGCATTAGAAAAACCGATCACTCCAGCCAATGTACATAATCTAAAATACGCCATGACTGTTTTTGCAACAGAAGGCTGTGCGGCCTGCCACCGTCTCAAAGGATTCGATTCCAATGTGGGCTTTGCCATTGAGAAAGACAAATTGGTTACCTTTGAACAACTTCAAAAAGAGCGGGATTGGTTTAGGCAACTTGTTCCTGAAATGATCACCGGAAGCCAATTAACGAAAGTTTTAGAAGAACATCGGGATGAAATCAATCAACGCATTGTGGAAAATGTGCGTCAAAATTCAATTTTAGAGGAGATAGAGGAAAAATCTCCCAACACAATTGAATCCCTATATACAAGCTTTAAGTATGCTTCTCGGGCAAAAAATCATCCGTTCGCAGAGATTATCCAAAATGCCCAGTCTCCTGAGGCACGACAGAAAGTACAAAAAGAGATGGAGGATTGGCAACAGCTGATTCACCGTGTCTTAATGGCTTATGTTCAAGAATATGGCTTAGGACGATTAGTGGGACCACGTCCAAATTGGTCGGGGGTATACCGATCTGATGAATGGTTAATGGATCACTTCCATCAACCAAGTGCACATGTGGCAAGATCGATTATGCCTGTTATTCCGTTTGATGACAGTAAGTTCTATGCCTTGACTTACATGCTAGATAAGCTTGGCATCCGCAACCGGGATGCTTCGCGCAGGGAATGGAATCAACATGGATTTAATCCACAAATTGCCTATGACATGCTTTGTGCACAATGCCATGGTGACCATTTGCAAGGAAATGGACCTGTCTCCGAATGGATTTATCCGATCCCTAAGAATCTGCGCAATGCAGACTTTTTGAGAAATTACTCGAGAGAAAATGTGATTGCCGCCATCACACATGGTGTGAATGGAACACCTATGCCACCATGGGGAGAAGTCGCAACTGATAAATCCACTTCGGATGGGGTTCCAGTCTTAACTAAAAATGAAATCATTCAATTAACGGATTGGTTATTCTCCTCATTGCCAGGTGGTCAAGTGATCAGAAGCACGGAAGACATTCCAAAATGGCGCTATGAGCCAAAAGATGTATTAGAGGAATTGAAACGAGAAGGGTCTCAGTTGAAGGCTAAAGAACCTCCTCCCTCAGAACATGCGGCTCTTTTTGAGCAGGTATTCGAAAAAGGGGAAGGTTTATTTGCTGCTCTAGAGCCCGGTTCCATGATCACAAAAAAAGCAAATATGGATGTTACAGATGTTTTTAATGAAATTCCTAATCTGTATGGTGGCACAGAGAAATATGCTTACTACATCAAAAAAGAATACTATACGCCGGAAAATGTGGAAGCCGGAAGACAGTTTTTTGAATTAAATTGTGCTGTTTGTCACGGAAAAGACGCGGATGGTGCCGGACTGCGGGCAGGGACAATGGTTGATGCTAAACCACGTATGTTAACCAATTTGAATTGGATTCATAGTCGGGATGATTTGCGATTGCTCCGTTCGATTAAATATGGAGTTCCTGGGACGTCTATGACTCCCTGGGGAGATCAAACGTCTTCACTCCAGCGCTTACAACTCGTTATGTTTATTCGGTCACTAACAGAAGAACAAACATTAAGAGATAAACTGAAAACCACCACTTATGAATTATTTGCCAAAGCTAATGAGATCATTGAGCAAGCCCGCATACAGCCGTCACTAGCACTTTCAGAATTGCGTCAAAAATTGGAAAGTATACAAAAAGATCGTCGACAATTGCATCGCGGAATGGCAGAAGAAAATACTTGGGCAGAAAAAGCAGCACAGTTCTATAAACAGCAACTTGAAACTCAGGACAAGATTGATCAAATCAAAAGCTTAGATAATCTTTACGAACATTTTAATTTGATCATTAATGACCAAGAGACCCTTTTTAAAAATCTTGGCTCCACATTGATTTTAAAGAAAGTGGGAGAGCCATTTTTTGCACAATATCTACAAATGATTCGGTTATTGACCCCTGAATATCGCATTTCAGATCACACGTTTTCTTTTGCAAATTCAGAAGAAAAAACAAAGCAAGCAGAAGCGATCCAGCAGGAATTATTAAAAGAAATTTCTCATCAAATGGAAGATATAGAAAAGCAAAAAAGAGTCATTGAGGGGAAAATAGGATCGCCAGAACGTTTTGAGCAATTGGAACATTACAACGCGGAATTGAGTGGATATAACCAGATTAAAAATCAGTTAATTAATGCTTTTGAAGAAGCTTTGAGAGCTCAAAAGCAAGAGCTAAAAATTTACAAAGACATTCAAGAAAAATTGAAAACAATCCATTTTTCTAACGAAGCTCCTAAAACAGAGAAGAGTACGCAAACATGACAGCCTCCACATCTTCAGCAAGTGCCATTCCTTTTGATGACACACCTGCCAAATGGCTCATTTATCCAGCGATTATTTTCATGCTCATTGGCATGTTAACTGGTGTGTTTATCGCCTTTAATGGTTTTATTTTTCCCGATTACTTTGCCGGGGAATACATACATTTTGGTAAAATTCGTCCTGTACACGTAGGGCATGTGACGTTACTGTGGCTGCTTTCTGCAAATGCAGGCTTATTCTTTTATTTTGTCCCTCGCTTGTGTGGCGTGCCTTTATGGAGCAGCAAGCTGGCTTATGTCACGATTGCTTTATGGTGGTCTTCCCTTATTATTGGAACCTATTCTCTTCCATGGGGCACAAATTTTGGCTGGGAATATGCTGAATTGCCAGTTTATGTCTCTTGGATTCCGACGAAAGTGATGTTTGCACTGGCATGGATTTTATTTAGCTTAAATTTGTACATGACCATTTTTACACGCAAATATGAGAAGATGTATGTCTCTCTTTGGTATGTGATGGGCAATTTATTCTGGACTGCTTTTACTGTGATTGCAGGTTTTTTTGCTATCAATTGGGTTCCGGGAGGGATTTCTAAAGTTAATGTCAGTTGGTTTTATGTGCACAATCTTGTGGGTCTTATTTTCACTCCGATGGGATTAGCAACGGCTTATTATGCGCTTCCTAAACTTGCAAATGTGCCGATTTATAGTCACCGCCTTTCTATGATTGGATTTTGGTCGCTTGCTTTTGTTTACTCTTGGGTGGGCGCTCACCATATGATCCATGGACCTATTTCACAATGGTTACAAACCACGGCGATTATCTTTTCAATTTGGCTTTTTATACCTGTTTGGACGGTTGTAACGAATATTTTTGCAACTCTAAGTGGATACTGGGAAAAGTATTCACAAAATGTTCCGATTCGCTTCATCATGATGGGCAATATTTTCTATTTGCTTACCTGCATTCAAGGTCCTTTAATGGGATTGAGAAATATCAATGAAATCACCTCGAAAACGGATTGGGTGATTGGACATTCTCATATTTCTCTTTACGCAACTTTCACCTTTTTTGCGATTGCAGGGATCTATCAAGCACTTCCCGCCTTAACCAAAAAGCCTTTATGGTCTCAAGCTCTTGCTGACTGGCATTTTTCTCTTAATCTTTTTGGCAGCCTTCCTTTTCTTTTAGCCTTATGGATCGGAGGGTATCTTCAAGGGATGATGTGGGCAACCTGGGCGGAAGGAACGACTTACGCTGAATTTCACCAAAAATTAGCGATTCTTCCTTTTCTTGAAACAATTGCCGAAATGCGCATTTGGTGGATCTGGAGAGGGATTGGAGGCGTTATCATCTTAATTGGGAACATTTTGTTTGCAATTAACATATTCAATACAATCGTTTTGAAAAGTACAGAAACCATTCCAATGGAAAAAGAGGCGGCACAGTCATGAGCCAGAATAACTTTTTTTATAACATCGAAAAATCTTTTGTAGTCACGATTATTGGTGTTTTGTTGCTCTTTGCGGGTTCTGTTGCTGTCACGCTTCTTGCTCCACGGTATGTAGACCCTACCTGGACGCATCCGACGAGTGATTACCAAGTGCAGATGTATGAGGTGATGGATCCTCATGTTTACATTAGCAGTGCTCCTCTAAAGACGAATGAAGTCCAAACGGTATTTCATCTTAAAAGTGACCATATGTTATTGGCCTTTAAAGAGGATCCAACTGTACGGATCATTGCTCCCAAGGAGCTCCAAAAGTATATCACTACTGTTGATGATCATACGCTCAAGTTAACTTCGCGTCTCTTGCTTTTACGTATCCCTGTGGCTCAGTCTGGGAAGGAATATAATCCTGTAGAAATCGCTCAAACAAAACAAATAGAGTTGCAAAAAGCGTGGGAGAACGCAAATCCAGATTGGGAAAAAGAGGATCTTCCGAAACCCCGTTATACCCTATTGGAATTGTATGATCCAGGAACTTCTGAAGCATTTGCTTTAGCTCCGTTGCAAGGTATTTTACAAGATTGGGTCGATCGAGATTTTAAGATTTTAGATGAATCTATCAAACAGCCTTATCACCAAAGTGAAGGGGTTATTTATGTGCACAATCCGATTGAATATCGCATTTCCTACTATACGTTTGGAGAGGAGAAAGGGTGGCAATACGATCCAAAAGGCGAGTCTATAAAAAATATTCAGGAATTACGCGGTCATGCGTTAGGTTTTCGCTCTCGTCAGGAATTTATTCATGAAGGAGAACAAATTTATGCGGCTGAAGGATGTTGGTATTGTCATACAGATCAAACGCGAACGTTAGTGCAAGACGTGGTTTTGAATGGATCTGATTCGTTTCCTGCCCCACCCTCGTCTGCAAATGAATACATTTATCAATACATCACATTTCCGGGGACCCGTCGAATTGGACCAGATCTGTCTCGTGTAGGAATTAAAAAACCCAGCCGTGATTGGCATATGTCCCATTTTTGGTCACCTAAGACGGCAAGTAAGGGTTCCATTATGCCCTCTTTTCAGCATTTCTTTGATTTTGACCCACGTGGAACTTCAAAAGCGGGTATGGGAGTACCTAATCACCGTTTTGAAGCTATTTTTCAATATTTAATGACCAAGGGAACCCGCATTACACCCCCTACACAAGCTTGGTGGACAGGGAAAGATCCGATTCAGACTATTGAAATTATCGAAGGATTAAGGAGATTACCATGATGGGCAACTTTTTGGTTCTTTTAGCTATCATTGACAAGTATTTCGATGGAGTAGGCGCTTATGGCACCTACATGGGATATGCTATGCGTTTTTTTTTTGGAGGAAGCGCCGTATTTATTTTTTTATATCTTTGGAGAGCAAAGAAGCTACACATGGATGAAGAAGCAAAATTACATATGCTGCAAATTAAAGACGATGTAGGAATAAGTGAGGAAAGACATGACACATGATACAAGCCACGAAATTGAAGAATACGGTGATCCACGTGTAACGAGTGCGGATGCCAAGGTACCTCGTTGGTTGCTACTGAGTTATATCTTGTTGCCCATTTGGGGCTTTTTTTGCTTTTACTTCTTTTGGAATGGGAGTATCCCAGGTTTCATGGAAAATGGGCATTGGCACGAGCTTCAAAAAGCGGCAAACACGACATTTCCAATCCAAAATCAAAATGATCCTGCTTCTTTTGAGAAGGTAACGGAACAAAAAAAGTACTGATTCAAAAAAGACCCGTTATTTAGCGAGTGTTTTTTTGAGAGGCATTGAACCTGGAATGCGATAAACGTAGATTTTTGTTTGATAGAGATCATTCGCAATCCACGTGTCATAGGGAGTCCATCCGGGAATTGCAAACGTATTACTAATTACATGAGAACCTGGCCTTAATTCTTTTTCAAATTTTTCTTTTAATTTGCGCATAGCCCCTGGATACAGGTAGCAAACCACGAGTGCCGCATCTTTTAAAGAGGGGTGGAAAAAATTTTGTCTTGAAAATTGTAGGTTACGAAGATGGCTAAAATGCTGACGGATCAAACAATACACATAAGGGAAGAAAGAAATCTCATAGCCAATGATTTTGTGAGAGGGATATTCCCGTGCTAGAGGAAAAGCCAAAGTTCCCCAGCCAGCTCCCAATTCGTAAATCTTTCCTTCCGTTAAATTAAGAAATGAAATATTTGCAAAAAGAGTTTTATTAACAGCCGGTGCTGTTGGCATGGGGGAAATTCCAGTCTTATATGACCAGACCACGATGGAAATTAAAATCCACATAAGAAGGATGAAAAAAAACGTATAAAATAAGATGTCCATATACATTACATACCTGAGAATAGCAATTAGACCAAAGAAAAAAGTCCTGTTTTGTTTTGCTCAATCTTGAGGAGATATTGAGACTTTGCTATTTTGCGAAAGATTAAAGAAATGATTGAGTAGATCCTTCATGCTAAACCGATCGGAGAATTCGATACATGGCTAAAATTGATGTCAATTCACCTGAAATTCTCGAAGAAATCAATCACTTACTAAAATTATGTGATGTCGATCCTGAGACTTTAGATTCTAGTCTCATTATACAACAAATTCAAAACAGCTTGAAACTTCTGCATGAAGGATTTGATCGAGGCAAGTTAAAGTTGATCACGCGAACTTTTAAAGAGATGCGTTATGCTTATCGGGTTTTTAATCAATATCCGGGGAAACGGCGCATTAGCATCTTTGGGTCGGCTCGTACCCCTGAGACAAATCCCAATTATCAGGCAGCTAAAGCGTTTAGTAGTGAGCTTTCAAAACAGGGGTGGATGTGCATGACAGGTGCAGCTAATGGCATTATGAAAGCAGGTCTAGAAGGCGCAGAAAGAGGATCCTCGTTTGGGTTATCTATTCAGCTTCCTTTCGAAAGTGGGGCAAACTCCGTGATTGAGGGAGATCCGAAACTGATCAGTTTTCGGTATTTTTTTACGCGCAAATTGATGTTTATGAGCCATTCGGATGCTTTATCCGCTTTTCCAGGGGGATTTGGAACACTCGATGAGCTGTTCGAATGCTTAACACTTATCCAAACGGGTAAAGCAAATATTATTCCCATCGTTTTGATTGAAGCACCAGGTGGAGAATATTGGAAATTTTGGGAGTTTTATGTTAGAGACCATCTCTTAGAACCCCATCTCATTAGCCAAGAAGATATGCACTTATATTTTATCACAACATCTGTGGATGATGCTGTGGCACATGTTCTTCAATTTTATAAGCGTTATCATTCAAGTCGATATGTTCAAGATTTCTTCGTTATTCGCATGCTGACCCCAATCTCGGAGGAGTATGTTGAAGAATTAAATAAAAAATTCTCTGCGTTGGTGCAGTCGGGAAAAATTGAACAGAGAGGGCCTTTTCCGGAAGAAGATGAATTTTTAGATCTTCCAAGAATTGTCTTCCATCATACAAGACGTGACATGGGTATGGTCAGAGCTTTAATTGATAAGATTAATCTGTTCTAGGTATCTCGAAGGATGTTACTTTAGAAAAATATTTTATTTCTTATCTTCTTTTTTTCTTATGTCTTAAAGTCTAAATAAATGTTGACACCATAAAGAAATTGTTGATATGAGGGAATATCGTTTGGAAAAAGATTTCTTCAAGATTTTTTGAAGTCAAAGCAATCTTAAAACAAGGAGACATTGTGTCCGATTACTTTCCTGTATATGTCTATTTTGGTTTAGTTTTCTTTGTCACACTGGCAACTTTAAGCTTGTCTGCTCTTTTTCCATCAAAGAAGACATCTCCCGCTAAGTTTATGCCCTATGAATCGGGCATTCAAACAGAAGCTCATTTGCTGCAAGAGCGCTTCCCTCTTCGTCATTACTTGGTAGCGCTTATTTTCTTGGTTTTTGATATCGAGGTTATTTTCTTGTATCCATGGGCTGTAGTCGCTAAGCAAATGGGCCGTTTTGCTTTTTATGAAATGGCATTTTTTATAGTCGTTCTTTTAGTTGGATTTGCCTATGTATGGCGTAAAAAAGGATTGCAATGGCAGTAACACAACAAGAATCAATTCCCTTTATCGTGGCACCTCTACAAAAACTGATTGATTGGGCTCGATCAAATTCACTTTGGCCAGCTCAATTTGGGCTTGCATGCTGTGCGATTGAAATGATGTCGGCAGCAGCTAGTCGTTATGATATGGCGCGTTTTGGAATGGAGGTTTTTCGAGCATCTCCTAGACAGAGTGATGTGATGATTGTAGCAGGACGTGTAAGTCAAAAAATGGCGCCTGTTCTAAGAACAATTTATGAGCAAATGCTTGAACCCAAATGGGTCATTGCTATGGGAGATTGTGCATCCACAGGTGGAGTTTATAATAATTATGCCGTCATTCCAGGTGTCGATCAAATCGTACCTGTTGATGTGTATGTGGCAGGTTGTCCTCCACGTCCTGAAGCATTAATTGATGGTTTAATCCTTTTGCAAAATAAAATTCGAGATGGACATGCATGCCGCTGAAGCTATTGAAAACTTAAAGAATCACTGTCCTGAAGCTATTTTAGCGCAAAAACAGTTTTTGGGAGAGACTACTCTAGAGGTCCAAAAGGAAAATCTAATCAAGGTGTTAAGTTATTTAAAACACGACTATGAAGTGTTGATGGATTTGACAGGCGTTGACTATGTGGACCCAACTCCTTACACAAAAGTGGTTTATTGGTTACATAATCCTAAAAACTTTGAAAGAATTCGAGTCATTGTGTTTGTGGAAAGAGAAGAGCCTATTCCTTCTGTAACATGCCTTTGGGATGGAGCCGCATGGTACGAAAGGGAATTATTTGATTTATTCGGTGTTCCGATTGAGGGGCATCCAGATCTGAAACGAATCTTAATGCCCGACGATTGGAAAGGACATCCTTTACGACGCGATTATCCATTAACAGAACAACCTGTTCAATTTAAACATGGTGTAGAACCTAAGATACCTTCACAGATTATTTCTTATGACGAAAGCAAGCAAAAATCTTGATCAACTCGGATTATCCGGGGATATATTAGAGCTTAATTTAGGGCCTCAACACCCTTCTACACACGGAGTTCTCCGTATTAAACTACGCCTGGATGGGGAAATTGTGGTTTCAGCTGAGCCTGTGATTGGATATCTTCATACAGGTGTTGAAAAAGAATGTGAAACACGGACTTATCATCAGGTTTTTACTCTCATTGACCGCCTCGATTATTTGTCAGGACCTGCCGAAGAACAAGCTTTTGCAGGTGCTGTAGAAAGGCTTATGCATGTCGAAGTTCCCGAACGTGCACAGATTATCCGTTTGATCATCCTCGAGTTGTCCAGAATTGGAAGCCATTTGTTGTGGGTTGGAACGAGCGCATTAGAGCTCAACATGTCGTCTGTATATATGTACTGTTTTATTGAGCGGGAAAAAATTCTTGATTTATTTGAAGAATTGTCTGGGGCCCGTATGTTTCCTTCTTTTTGGAGAATTGGAGGCATTGCACGAGATCTTAATCCTACTTTTGAAGAACATGCGCGTACCTTTTTAAAAGAATTTCCTAAAGCGTGGAAAGACTTAGATAATCTCTTAACAGAAAACTATGTGTGGTGCGAGCGTCTCAAAGGCGTCGCAGTCATTGATGAAGAGTTATGTAAAAAATATATGTGCACAGGTCCGGTCATTAGAGGATCGGGAGTTCCTTATGATATTCGTAAAGTTTATCCCTACTTAAATTACGACAGTTATGATTTTGATATTCCGACACACCCTGAAGGGGATTCTTATGCGCGCTATTTAGTTCGGATGGAAGAGATGTTACAGAGTCTACGTCTCGTTGAGCAGGGCCTTAATCGCTTAAAGCCCGGCCCGGTGATCACAAATGATCGTAAGGTTGCTTTACCTCCTCGACATGAACTTGTCAGAAGTATGGAAGCCGTCATTCACCAATTTAAACTGGTAAGCGAAGGAATTAAAGCTCCTCCAGGAGAGTTATATCAATGCGTAGAATCTGCTAGAGGTGAACTTGGTTATTACCTTGTCAGTGATGGATCGCATCGACCCTATCGAGTCAGGGTGCGTTCACCTTCATTTCCACATATTGAAGTATTGCAAAGGGTATTACCAGGCCATTTTTTATCTGATGTGGTGGTGGCAATTGCTAGTGTAGATCCAATTTTAGGAGACGTAGATCGCTAATGTTAACGGAAGAAACGAGAAAGTCTATTATAGAATTGCAAAAACGTTATCCGAATAAACGTTCGGCATTAATTCCTGCTCTTCATCTAGCTCAAGCAGAAATAGGATATCTCCCTCGCGATATTCAAAATGAGGTCGCTGAGTTATTCGATATTGATTCTAACGAGGTGAACGCTGTCGTTACTTTTTACGATATGTTTTTTGATCAACCTGTTGGAAAGCACTTGATTCACGTGTGCAAAAATCTTTCTTGCATGTTGCGAGGAGCAGATGGTGTGCTTAAAAAGATTTGCCATAGGCTCAATGTAGAGCCTCATGAGACAACAGCGGATGGAGAATTTACGGTGATCCCATCGGAATGTTTAGCCGCTTGCGATCGTGCCCCAATGGTGCTAGTCGACGACAAAGTGGTTGGTCCTATCTCAGAACAAGATGTTGAGCATATCCTTGAGGAAGCAAAAAAGAGCCCGGGACATCCTTCGCCGGTACAAATTTTGGAGGGCTATCATGCCTGAAATGCGCGTGCTCATGGCTCATGTAGATGAACCAAATCAGCATCTCATTGAAACGTATGAGCGAAATGGAGGTTATCAAGCCATTCGAAAGGCCATTCCACACATGCAACCGGATGCATTAATCGACTTAGTGAAGCAATCTGAGCTAAGAGGAAGAGGTGGTGCAGGTTTTCTAACGGGAATGAAGTGGGGTTTTGTACCGAAAAATCCTCAAATTCCTAAATATTTAGTGTGTAATAGTGACGAAAGCGAACCGGGTACTTTTAAAGATCGCTTACTCATCGAGAATGATCCGCATCAAGTCATTGAAGGGATCATTTTAGCTAGCTATGCGATTGGAGCCAAATTAGCATTTATCTATTGTCGAGGAGAATTTTACGAGGGAATCAGACACTTAGAAAAGGCCGTTCAAGATGCTAAACAAAAAGGTTATTTGGGAAATTCAATTTTAGGTTCACAAGTTTCCCTCGAAATTATCGTCCACCCAGGAGCGGGTGCTTATATTGCTGGAGAGGAAACAGCTTTGTTGAATTCTCTAGAAGGATATCGTGCAACTCCCCGTCTTAAGCCCCCATTTCCTGCTGTAGAAGGACTTTATGGTAAGCCAACGATCATCAACAACGTGGAAACATTGTCGAATGTTGTGCACATCGTGAATCGGGGCGTTGAATGGTATAAAAGCATTGGCAAACCAAAAAATACGGGAACGAAAATCTTTCAAGTGAGTGGGCAAGTTCAGAAGCCCGGTTGTTTTGAATTTCCTCTAGGAACATCTTTGAGAGAGGTTTTAGAGGCAGCTGGAGGGATGCTTCCAGGACGTCGTTTCAAAGCATGTTATCCCGGTGGGTCTTCTTGTGCGCTCTTAACAGAGCGCGATCTAGACATTACAATGGATTTTGAAGCCTTAGCAGCTAGAAAGTCCGCTTTAGGTACAGCTTCTATTATTGTGATGGACGATACTGCGGATATGGTCAAGGTTGCTCATCGGCTTATGCAGTTCTATCAAAATGAATCTTGTGGAAAGTGTACGCCTTGTCGAGAAGGAACGCGCTGGGTAGTGCAGATGTTAGAAAGAATAGAGGCTGGAAAAGGAACCATATGGGATTTGAAGAAAATCGAACAAGTTTGCCAACACATGGAAGTAGAATCTTTTTGTCCTCTTGCTGTAGGGGCTGCACCTCCGATTGTAAGTGCGATGCGTGAGTTTAAAAATGAATTTGAAGTGTATATCCGGGGCAATCCGCAAGCCGATCGCAAACCAGAAATGAAAATAGCATATCCATATGTATAGGTAGCTTGTGCAAAAGTCTGTAGAAACAACCATGATTAACTTAACTATTGATGGGCAAGCAGTCACTGTTCCAAAAGGGACGACTGTTTACCATGCTGTTAAGCAACTAGGCATTGAAATCCCCATTTTCTGCTATCAAGATCGGATGCCTCCATTTGGAGCTTGTCGTGTATGTTTAGTGGAAGTTGAAAAAATGGCTAAGCTTCAAACCTCATGTACATTAGAAGCGACGGAAGGGATGGTCGTCCGCACACAATCAGATCCAGCAGTCGATGGGCGAAAAGTGATTCTTGAATTTTTATTAATTAATCATCCACTTGACTGTCCCATTTGCGATCGGGGTGGTGAGTGTCCTTTGCAAGATCAGGCTTTAAAGTTTGGTCCGGGAGAAAGTCAATTTTTTGAAGACAAGCGACGCTTTAAAAAACCCTTGCCCTTAGGCCATGTACTCATGCTAGATCGTGAAAGGTGTATTACTTGTGCGCGTTGCACGCGTTTTGGAGAAATTGTGGCAGGAGATCATGCTCTAGAGTTTGTGAACCGAGGGTATCGCACGGAAGTGGGCACACCAGATAATGGTCCCGCACAATCAAAATTTATTGGCAATACGATTCAAATCTGTCCTGTCGGAGCATTGACGAGTCAAGTTTATCGTTTTAGGGCCCGTCCATGGGATAACGATCCCACGAATAGCACTTGTACACTTTGTCCTGTAGGATGTAGTACGACCATTGATTCGCGCGATGGAGAAATCATGCGGATGCGATCGCATGAGAATCCTCCTGTAAATGACATTTGGCTATGCGATAAGGGATGGTTTGGGTATGAATTTACGGCACACCGCAATCGTTTGCAGACTCCTATGATTCGGATTAATGATAAGCTCGAGCCTGCAACTTGGGATCAAGCTTTCAGTCTGATTGCTGAAAAGATTCGCGAGGCAAAACCGCAAGGGAGACTAGCTGCGTGGGGAGGGAATCCTCTAACCTTAGAGGAAAATTATTTACTGCAAAAATTGATGCGTGAAGGTGCGGCAGTTAATCATCTCGATCATCGGATTGGTATGCCAATCATCGATGAAAAAGATGAGGGAATCGCACCAGGGATGGAAGGGACGATTGGAGAATGTGAAGAGTTGGCTTATGCGGTCATTTTCGGTCTTGATCTGACTGAAGAGTTTCCGGTGATATGGTTAAGGTTAAAGCAAGCTCTTAACAAGGGTGCAATTGTGCATTATTTTGGACATTATGCTCCTGAAATGTCAGCACAATTAGCACATGTCGTCGTTCATCCACCTGGGCAAGAGCTTGAAATGATTAAACAAGCCAATGACTTCATTGATGGAATGGCAGAAAAGGGTAAAGGGGCCATCTTTGTAGGAAAGCAGTATTTGGATATGTCCAACAGAGCTCAGCTGTTATCCCAGCTCGCACAAATACGTAAACAAAGACAGGCGTGTGCTCTGCATGTGATGGAAGGAAGGGGAAATAGCATGGGCGCCCGATTAGCTGGCATGCGTCCTGATAGTGGTCCTTTTGATGAGATCATTGAAAAACCAGGAATGAATGCCAATCAGGTTTTAGAGAAAGCAGCTCAAAGTGGCTGGGATTTTCTTTATGTGGTTGGGGCTGATCCTGTGCTTAAATTCCCTTCCAAGCTTTGGAAAGCTTGCCGAAATCAATTGAAGTTCCTCGTCGTGCAAGATCTTTTCCTTACAGAAACAGCTTTGCAGGCAGATGTTGTTTTGCCTACATTATCTTTTGTAGAAAAAGAAGGCAGCTTTGTGAATATCGAAGGGCGTGTTCAAAAGCTGCATCCAGGCAAACAAGTTCCTATTGATATCTATGCGGATGGTCAGATTTTTAATTTAATTGGGCAACATTTAGGTCTGGCGCTTTCATTGGATGTCAATATTGTCGAAAAAATTCAATCGAAAATGTTGTCTCTTCCGAGAAATACAAATCTACACGTCAATGGGGTTTCGCTATTAAATCCACTTCCTACGGATGCATTTTATGCGACATTTGTCTATGCCCTGTTCGATCGAGGAAATCGGATGAAACATAATCCGCACGTCATGCATTTAGCAAAAGAGCCTTTTATTCGGATTAATCCCCTGGAGGGACAAAAACGGGGATTCATGGATGGAGATAAGGTCAGAGTTTCTAGACAAGGAAATGTCATTGTCGGACATATAAAATTAGACCGAAAGGTTGCCGAAAAAACGGCTGTATTACCGCTTGGGTTTCCCCAAGTTGCCGTTCAAGAGCTAGATTTAAATTTATTAAATGGCTTGATCGTCGAAATAAATAAAGAAGTGTAATCATGTGGGTGGATGCTGTTGAAGTTTTAATAAAGGGCTTAGTTGTTATTCTCGCTTTGATGGGCGCTGCAGCTTACATGACTTTTTTGGAGCGCATCATATTGGCTCGCCTTCAGCTGCGTATTGGACCTGATCGTGTGGGACCACTGGGATTGTTACAGCCGATTGCGGATGGAATAAAACTACTTTGTAAGGAAGGATTTAAACCCGCCGGAGCTGAAACGTTCACCTATTGGTTTGCGCCAGGTATTTCTCTCTTTACGGCATTATTTATTTTTGTGCTCATTCCCTTTGGCGGAACGGTCCATTTGTGGGGAAGAGAGGTTACTTTGCAAATTGCCAACGTGAATGCCGGGATTGTGTTTTTGCTCGCCTTTTCTTCTTTAGCGGTTTATGGGGTTGTGTTGTCTGGTTGGGCATCCAATAACCGTTATTCTTTGCTAGGCGGATTGCGTGGAACGGCTCAAATGATCAGCTATGAAATTCCGATGGGATTGTCACTTTTGACGGTTGTTTTGGCTGCCGGGACGTTGAATCTTGCCGAAATTGTGGAAGCCCAGAGGCAACATTGGTTTTTTTGGACAAATCCCATTAGCTTTTTGGTCTATCTAATTACAGGATTTGCCGAAACCAATCGGGCCCCTTTTGACTTACCTGAAGCTGAGCAAGAATTGACCGCGGGTTACCATACAGAATATGGGGGAATGAAATTTGCTATTTTCTTTTTGGGAGAATATATCAATATTTTGGCTGTTTCCTCAATAGCAGTGACTCTCTTTTTGGGGGGCTGGCACGGGCCGGGGAATATTCCGATTATCTGGTTTTGCTTGAAGGTGGCTTTCTTTGTTTTCTTGTTTATGTGGGTAAGAGCTACGTTGCCCCGTTTTCGCTATGATCAATTGATGAGTTTTGGTTGGAAAATATTGATTCCAATTGCCACCCTGAACTTGCTGGTAACCGCATACTTTATTTTGGTGTAAAATGAAAGAGACGTTCAAACAAGTTCTATCGATGTTGCGTGGTTTATTTATTGTGCTTAAGCATATGTTTATTAAACCGGTCACGATTCAGTATCCTGAAGAAAAACGCAAACTACCGGAGCGCTCACGTGGGCGCCACTACCTAACGAAATGGGAAGATGGTAAAGAGCGATGTGTTGGTTGTGAATTGTGTGCCATCGTCTGTCCAGCCCAAGCCATCTATGTCAAGCCATCTGAAAATGAGCCAAAGAATGAACATTCGCATGGCGAACGTTATGCTTCAGATTTTCAAATCAACATGCTTCGTTGTATTTTTTGTGGTTATTGTGAAGAAGCTTGTCCGACGGGGGCGATCGTTTTGGGAAATCAGTACGAGTTATCTGGGTATACACGTGAATCTCTTATCTACACAAAAGATATGTTGACGGAGAAAAATCCGGGTGATTCAGGGCGCGATCCAAAAAGGGAGATTTAATTGGTTATGTCTGGACTCCCAAATACAGCAGAATGGGTTTTTGGTACCATTTTGATTTTATCGTCTCTTGGTGTGATTTCATCTCGCAAGCCCATTTATGCAAGCCTTTCATTTTTAATGACATTATTGGCTTTAGCAGGATTGTATCAGCAGCTTTCTGCCCAATTTATTGCTGTCATGCAGGTTTTGGTGTATGCTGGTGCTATTTTAGTCATTTTTATGTTTGTGATTGTCCTTTTTCAGGATGCTCACGAAAAAATTGCACTTTTCAAAGCAAAAAGTTCACCTCCTTTATTGTTTGCAGCCGGAGGGTTATTCTTATTCACGATGTTATTTCTCAGCGAACGCTTTTATAACCTTAAGACATCGAATGGACCATCAGAAGAGTTCGGAACGGTTGAAACACTTGGAAAAGCGCTTTATGCGGATTTCTTTTTTCCTTTTGAAGCTGTCACTTTGCTATTTTTGATTGCAGTCATTGGAGCGGTGTTTATTGCAAGGAAGGGGGATTAATGGATATATTGCTGATCATTTTTATCAGCTTGGCCATGTTTTCGATTGGAATCATTGGTGTATTGGCTCGGCGGAACGCACTGATTTTTATTCTATCCATCGAATTAATGCTCAATGCTGCCAACTTGCTTTTCGTAGCCTTTGCCTATCATTGGGGAAACGAAATCGGATTAGTTTGGGTTTTCTTTGTCTTGGTTGTAGCTGCTGCTGAAGCGGCTGTGGGGCTTGCCATTATGATTAACTTGTTTCGTACAAAACAGGTGGTGGATGTGGATCAATTCAATGTGTTGAGAGGATAAAATGCCATATGCCATTTTGATCGGACTTTTTTTACCACTTGCAGGTTTCTTAACACTTATGTTTTCCTCCGATTTTATTGGAAGACGTTTGACCGGTGTGATTGCTTGCACAACCCTATTTATTTCGTTTCTTTGTTTTTCAGGTGTTGTTTACCACTACCTACAAACAGATTTGAAACCGTTTAATTTAGAGCTATACCAATGGATTTCAACAGCAAAAATTAAAGCCGATTTTTCTTTGCACATTGATTCTATTTCGCTGTTGATGACTTTAATTATTACGGGGGTTGGATTCCTCATTCATCTCTATTCGATTGGATATATGGGCCACGATAAAGATTATGCGCGGTACTTTGCCTGCTTAAACTTTTTCGTATTCGCCATGTTATTGTTAGTCTTAGCTGCAAATCTACTGCTTTTGTTTGTTGGTTGGGAAGGAGTTGGACTGGCTTCTTATCTTTTGATTGGGTTTTGGTACGAAAGTTCGGCAGCAGCGGCGGCAGCAACAAAAGCTTTTGTAGTGAATCGCATTGGAGATTTAGGTTTATTACTTGGACTTCTATTAACATTCTATCTTTTTGGGACAAGTGACATTACAGAAATTTCTCAGCGAGTTTCACAAGGCTTTTTGGTTGGGGCACCTATCCTATCTGTTTTGACCCTTTTATATTTTGTGGGAGCGGTCGGGAAATCAGCGCAACTTCCTTTACACGTGTGGTTGCCAGATGCGATGGAAGGCCCTACTCCAGTTTCGGCCCTTATCCATGCGGCGACAATGGTGACTGCGGGTGTATATCTCGTTGTCAGGATGCGATATGTTTTTTTAGCAACGCCTGATACCATGCATTTTGTAGGATATGTAGGAGCGGCTACAGCATTGTTTGCTGCATTATGTGCATTGGGACAAACCGATCTTAAACGAGTTTTAGCTTATTCGACGGTGAGTCAATTGGGTTATATGTTTTTAGCTTGTGGTGTTGGGGCCTTCTATGCGGCCATGTTTCACTTAACCACACATGCCTTTGTGAAAGCACTCCTTTTCCTTTCCGCTGGTAACGTTGTGCATGCGATGGAAGGGAATACAGACATGCGCAAGATGGGCGGGTTGTACAAGTTTTTACCTAAAACCAATATTCTTTTTTTAATTGGTGTATTGGCTTTGTCCGGTATCCCTCCTTTTTCCGCATTCTTCAGTAAGGATTTGATCCTTGAAGAAGAGTACCTCGCAGGCTTTAAAAAGCTATTTTACATTGGATTATTGACTTCGCTTTTAACAGCCTTTTACTTAACACGCGCCTATTGTCTAACCTTCATAGGAAAAATGCACATTGAAGAAAAGATCTTAAAGACAATCAATGAGGTTCCTCGAGTCATGATTTTGCCAGTCGCTTTGCTGGCTTTTTTATCAATTGTAGGGGGATTCCTAGGATTTGGAATTGGTGAACAAACCCCACTGGAATATTTCTTGGCAGGGCACGATCCTAGCATGGAAGATAAAGTGTTGGAAGAAAATATTTTCTTCTCTCCTGAGACATGGCTATCCATTATAGGAGGGATTTTAGCTGTTTGTGCGGCAGTCATTGCTTACACACGCTATACAGATGATCTAAAAGGCCCTCTTCCTTTGCTTAGTAAAGCCTTTTATGTCGATACCATTTATGAAAAAGGGATTATAAGACCTTTAAAAGCTTTGGCACAATCAATTACAAGCTTTTTTGAACCCCGTTTATTTGATGACTCGATAAAAATTTTAAGTCATGGTGTGCAAAGGGGTGCTGGTTATTTACAGAAAATTCAAAGCGGGCAGATTCGCTCATACGTGGCATGGATGGCTATGGGAATGGTCATTTTGATTTTTTACTTAGGATTTTGAAGGATATCATGCAAACGTTACTATGGTTGTTTTTGATTCCATTTTTGGCTGCCATTTTGATGATCATTATGCCAAGAGGATCAGGAAAATTTTTAAAAGGAATCGCTTTTTTATTCAGTCTTTTGCCGTTAGGAATATTACTGTACCATCATGCGAATTTGAATGGATCCTCTGTTCAGCTACCTTGGCTGCATCCTCTATCGATTGAGTTTTACTTGCATGTGGATTCGCTGTCATTGCTCTTCCTTTATTTAACGGCGATCATCATCCCCATAGCGATCTTATCTGCTTGGGATGCTTTGTCATTTCCTCGTACCTTTTATGCCCTTGTGTTAATTCTACAAGGACTTTTGATTGGATTTTTTACCGCGAGGGACTTAGCTCTTTTTACAATTTTTTGGGAAGGCATGCTGATTCCTCTCTACTTCATTATTAATTTGTGGGGAGGAGCTCAGCGACAATCGGCCGCACTTAAGTTTTTAATTTACATGATTGCTGGTTCCGTTTTGATGGTCTTAGCTGTTCTTGCCCTTTATTTTAGTTCAGCCACAAGTGGTATGGGCACTTTTAATCTGGATGCTCTTGCTAAAATAACCTCACATATTTCGTATACTCCCTGGCTTTGTGCTGTTTTTCTTTTAGCATTCTCAGTCAAAACACCTCTGTTTCCATTTCACGCCTGGTTGCCTGATGCTTACTGTCAAGCCTCCACACCGGGAACCATTCTGCTTTCCTCTCTACTTTCAAAAGCAGGGATTTATGGCATTCTACGCATTAGTTATGGATTATTTCCGCTAATTATGCAGAAATGGAATCCGTGGTTATTAGGATTTGCCATAGCCGGCGTGTTCTATGGGGGATTAGCCGCTTGGCGTCAAAAAGATTTTAAACGCTTAATTGCTTATTCAAGTCTTTCCCATGTCAATTTTATTTTGGCAGGTCTGTTTATCTGGAACCAAGCTTCTCAGTCTGGTGCCATTTTGCAAGCCTTAAACCATGGCTTGACGATTGCAGGTCTTTTTCTGGTGATCGGGTGGTTAGAAGAAAGATTAGGAACGACTTCTATGCTTGAAACAAGTGGATTAGCGAAGTACTTTCCCCATCTTTGCTGGATTACGATGATTTTTGTATTGTCATCCGTGGCTCTACCAGGCACTAATAACTTCATCGGAGAGTTGCTCATTCTTTTTGGGTTGTTCAGTAAAAATCCTTGGTTGGCTGGATTTTTGGGTTTGACCGTGATTTTATCTGTTATTTATATGCTTCGATTCATGCAAAAAGTCTACTTTGAAAATCCCACTCAGCTTAAACAGATCTGGAGTGATGTGCGAGGAAAGGAATTTATGATCGTGTTTCCTTTGATTGCTTTGATCTTATGGATTGGTCTTTATCCTGAGCCCGTATTGAAACAAATTGAATCCATTTCACATATTTCCGCACTCACCGAACCGCAGGAGACTCAATGAATACGGTGCTGCATTTTGCTGACTTTGCTTCTATCAGCCCGCTAGTGATCCTATTAATAGGGGCTCTTTTACTCATTCTGATTGAGAGTTTTTCTGAAGTGGTATCCAGAAAAGGAGCTTTTTATGTGACTTTAGCGGTAATTTTAGTCGCTCTTTGGGCTACCTTTAATTCTCCTCCTGTTGAACATCCCATGTTGTCTCCTTGGTTGCAGTTTGATGCCATTGGACGCTACTTTACAGCATTATTTTTGTGTATTGGCTTGGGTGTGGCTTGCCTATCTTCGACATTTTTTCAACGGTTTGAAGCCTCAAGAGGGGAATTTTACTTTTTACTAATTTCCTCTATTTTTGGATTGATCTTAATTGCCACTGCTGTGGATTTCTTAGTGCTATTTTTGGGATTGGAAACTCTTTCCATCGCGCTTTATATTTTATGCTGTTACATGAAAAAATGGTCGATTTCGCAAGAAGCGGCGGTTAAGTATTTTTTAATGGGATCCATTGCAGCAGCCATCCTGCTTTATGGAATTGCGTTAATTTATGGTGCTACGGGTACAACACATTTTAATGCCTTATTATCAGGTTACCAAGGACTTCATTCTGTTACAGATAAAACCTTATTTCTAAGTGGTATCGCTTTGGTAACCATGGGGATCGCCTTTAAGGCCGCGATTGTTCCTTTTCATGTCTGGGCTCCCGATGTTTATGAAGGAGCCTCTACGCCTGTGACCGCCTTTATGGCAGTAGGAACTAAAGCAGGAGCTTTTGCTGCTTTCGTACGCCTCTTTTTTGGCGTTTTGCCCCAGTTTGATCCGGTTTGGAATGAGGGAATTGCTTGGTTAGCCTATCTGACACTGATCTATGCGAACTTTTTGGCATTGCGCCAAACGCAATTGCGTCGCTTTTTTGCGTACTCAGGAATTTCACACGCAGGATTTTTGCTCATCCCTTTAGCAGCAGGAACACCTGAAGCGTTGCCTGCATTGCTATTTTATTTGGTCGTTTATGTCATCGCCACTTTAGGTTGTTTTGCTGTACTTGCTTTTTTGGATGAGCGAAGTGAAGGGGTCGTCATGCAAGATTTGCACGGCTTATTTAAACGTTCACCGGTATTGGCAGGAATTTTTATTGTGTGTCTTTTAACGCTCGGTGGCATTCCGCCAACGGTTGGATTTTTTGCGAAATTTTATGTATTTAAAGTAGCTTTTCAGGCAGGTTACTATGGTTTGATTATTGTCGGACTTCTGACCACCATTTTGTCAGCCTATTACTATTTAAGAATCATTGCGATGATGCTTTCAGAAGCCCCATCAGAAAACGTCTCACCTTTATATTCCTGGCCTGCAGCAGCTGTCGGTGTTATTTCGTGCACTGTACTAGTCCTTCTATCATGCTATCCTGCACCTTTATTTGCTTTATTGAATTGGGGAACGTGATTTTCAGATGAATAGTGCAAAGCATTATGGCTAAAAATAACCCTTCAAGCTTGTGCGATTCATTTTCAAAGCTTTGGTCTATATTAAGAATAAACGCGTTTGCTTGATCATCATAGAAGTCTTTAGCAAGACATTATATTTCATGGAAAAATCTCTCCGTATATCTGAAAAAGAATGGCGTAGAAATAAATTTTTATTTTTAAGTTGTTTTTTTGTAGATTAATTTTTTGCATTTTGCTACCTTCTGCTAGGAAAAAATCTTTAAGGAGGCTACTGATGAAAAAAAATATCTGTATTATGGTAATTTTTTTGATTACACTTGCAATAAACGGGTTCGCAGAAGAACATGACAACAACTTAAATACTAGATTATACATTCAACCAGAATATGTAACTTTGACACAGAATGGCATATTTGTGGACATTGAAGGCAATGTAATGGAAGTTGAAAATATTGGTTTTGACAATGATGGTCTTTTTGTAGATCTTAGAGAAGGTTTTAGCGTTGACGTAAGATGCGGCATATGTAAAAGATGGTATAATCCCCAAAAACAATCGGGACTATGTCCTCACAAGATAATAAAAAAGTAGCTTAATTATAGGCCATATTAAAAAATGTGGCCATTTTTGAAAAATTCAAATGCATTTAAATAAAACAGTCATTTTTCTTTTAATTCTTTTCATAGAGCTTCTAAGCAAAAATCTTGCTTTTGGGAATTTCAAAGCAATAGAAACGATTAAATCTGAAATGGGGGACGATGATTTTAACGAGTTAAAAAAAACATTTGCTTTTATTTTCAAAAATAATGAACTCGCATATACTCTTTTTGGAGAAAAACCGCTTTCTTTTTGTTCTATCGGCTCTAATCTCTTTATTGATTTTTATTCAACTCGCTCGATAGTGAGTTTCTGGAATTTTAATTCGCTTAACTTGCAAAAACCCTTTAGAGCCCTTGAAAAAATTAAAAAATTCATTTCCTCTAATTTTGCCCTTATTCTTGATAAGGACTCAGGTTTATTCATTCTGATAAATAAACCTGAATTTACAAAAGTTTTTAACGAAAATTTAAATCTGATACAAACGACTTTGAAACAAAGAATAACGGCGGATGAATTTATCGAAAAGTTAGAAAAGAAAGAGATTAATTTTCCTTCCAATGAAAATCATTTAATAACGGGTATACTACTGGGATATGGTACGCATAATTCAATCATATTCGTCGAAGAATTTGTGTCTGGATCAGAGGGAGTTTACTCCGGTATTCAAAAAACACTTCGAGAAGAGACTATAAAGTCTCAGGCTTTTCGAGATCGAGATGAAAGATTGCTAGTCGTTCAATCTGTAAATTTTGCTGTAGACAACTCTCATCCCGAAACCATTGCTTTACGGGAGAAGTATAATCAGATGGAAAAAAAAGTAATCGAAATTTACAAAAGCCCTGATTGGTTCGAAAAAACCCTTTCAAAGCTTACTGAAGAGACATTCAAACAATGTGACCGCTTTTAAAAATTCAAATGCTTTTAAATAAAACATTCATTATTCTTTTAATTTTTTTCATGAATACACTAAGTAAAAATTTTGCTTATGGTGATTTTCAAAAAATAGAAATGATTAGGTCTGAATTAGGGGATGATGGCTATGAAGAGTTAAAAAAACTTTTTCATACATTTTCAAAAACAATGCGCTTGCTTATACCCTTTTGGGGAAAAGCCCCTCTCTTTTTGCTTTGTTGAGCCTAATCCCTTTATTGATTTTTATTCAACACGGTCATTAGTAAGTTTCTGGAATTTTAATTCTCTTAATTTACAGAAGCCGTTTAAAGTTCTCGAGAAGATTAAAAAATTTATCTCTTGCGATTTTGTCCTTATTTTTGATCAGGGCTCAGATCTATGTATAGTGATTTAAATTTGATTTTTATCCAAAATTTAGAGCAGTCAAAAAAGAATAATCAATAGCTTCCGCTAAATTCTTAACCTTCTCAAGGTTTGAACGAACCATTTTTTTAAAGTTTGCCCAAAAGATCTCGATTGGATTTAAATCTGGTGAATAAGCAGGAAGAAATAAGATTCTACAACCAGCTTTTTCTATCAGTTTTCGTGACTCTTCTGATTTATGAAAAGTTGCATTATCCATAATCACAACTTGGCCAGTCTTAAGCTCTGGAATTAGAAAATCTTTTAACCATAGATTAAACAGTCGTGTATCACATGTGCCTTTGTAACAAAAGGGAGCTAAAATACGAGATTCTATTTTTGCGGCTATAAAACTTTCTCTAGCATATCTTAAACCTGAAATAGCTCCAAAGATTTGCTTTCCTCTCGATGCTCTCGCATATTCTCTCGTAAAATACTTGTTTATACCGCTTTCATCTACGTAAACACGGTCTTTTTCGGCAATTTTTTCTAATTCTTTTGATCATATCTCGAAGGTCACGGAAAAATGTTTTTTGTTAGCGGGAATAAATATGAAGGTAAGTGGAAATTCGACAGGCCTAGGAGTGAGGGTACAATGGTTTACGCTAATGGAGATCGATACGAAGGTGAGTGGAGTAAGGAACAATGTTTTTTGTTAACGGGGATAAATACGAAGGCAAATGGGAAGAAGATGGGTGGAATGATCACGGGGCATTCACGTATGCAGATGGAAAGAAATATGAGGGTAAATGGAGAGTGAATGAGCGGGAAGGTCAAGGGATAATGACTTTCGCTAATGGGGAAAAATATAAAGGGGAGTGGAATGGTTATGGAATATGGACCTTTATCAAGGAAGATACAAAAGATGATAGAGATTGGAAAGAGGGTCAACGCAGTGGTTACGGGACATGGACTTTTGAAAAGATAGGTGAATTTAAAGGTCTCTGGAAAAATGATGAGCGTAATGGTCACGGATCATGGGTTTTCCCTAACGGAGATAAATATGAAGGGGAATTTAAAAATGATAAACGGAATGGTCGAGGTGTATTGACTTTTTTTTCGATGGGAGCAAATTTGAAGGAATGTACCGAAATGATAAGCGGAATGGGTATGGAATATTGACTTATGCTGATGGGACAAAATTCGAAGGGAATTTTATTAAAGATAAACGAAGCGGTAAAGGTTTGTGGGTAGATGTTGATGGGAGCAAGCGGGAAGTCATTTTTGCTAACTGTCGATGCAAATAAATTTGTTCAAGTAGGCTCTGCAATGCATTTGTACACAGAAAATATAATCAGGCGAAAAAAAAGAGAGTCGAGGTTTTTAAAAAATCGTAATTGGTTCGAAAAGACACTCTCAAGGCTTACTCAATAAGTGATTTTATAGAGTTGATTATATCTCAAGATTTCGCTAAATTCCGGTCCATTAAATTTATTCTCTAGTTATGGCATGCAATAATACGGCAAAGGTTCTATGCAAATACATGATATTGACAGTGTGAATACTGAAATTTTTTCAATATTATGGGAAGGATCGCTGACTCTACTAGAGAATAGAGATGGGCTTTTAGCTGCTACCATAAAGCGAAAGGTTGTCATTGGGCAACTCTCTGACGAAGAAAAGTTGGAACTTGAAACGACCGTTGGTAAGATGGAAAGAGTTTTTCTTGAAGCTTTTGGTTGTGGAGATTTTATGCGTTGCATGCCTCTTTGCGAAGAAAGAGTTGTTTCCTATCTTTTGCCTACAGAGCGCTCTGCTAAAACGGACGAACTTAACTTTGAGCATCATGTACGCCTAATGCCTTTTGCTCTATATGGTAAAAAGGAAAAGATTTTATTAACATCAGACCAGATTAAAAAAGTTATCGTAGTCGCAAATGGAATTTTATCAGGTTCTCCACAACCTCTTCCCTTACGAGAAGCGACTTACAAAGTCACAAAGACTTATGAAGCATTTCTGTTGCTTAAAGAGGAAATTAGCCAGCGCAAAGGGGAATGTCATCTTGTGTGGAATAAAGAATGGTTTTCTAGTATTTCACTTTCGAGTAGTTGTGCCTTTTGCAATCCAAAAGTTATTCAGAAACAAGATGTTTTAGAAACCCCCTTCAATCATATCATTTCTAATTCAAAACCATATACAGAGCCTGAACATCATCTGATGATCATTCCAAAAAGGCATATTACAACCATTTCTGCAAGTAGTCCTGAAGAAATTTTAGATAAATATTCGTGTTTTTCTAAAATGTGTTCTATCGTTAATAATTATTTTGTATGTCCAGAGGTTGTTGTAGTCACTAAAATCGGTCGCAAAAGTGGGCAGACACAATCGCACCTTCATGATCATGTCATTGGTTTTTCTTCTGACACACTACAGCCGTGGATGACAAATTGGGCTTATGAATTTTGCCAAGAACCAAATCCATCTCCAGCCCTAGATGAGAGCCAATTAAGAATGGTTCAAAATACGTGGTCTCAGCTTTTCATGGAAAACTCAGAAGTTAAACCATAATCACTTTCGGATCTTTGTAGCGAGATTTTGGAATCAGGAAAAGCTAAATTAATGAAAGGATGATGAAAGTTGATGTGCTGCAATTTGAGTATAAAGAATCAAGAGGCATCCTTAGCTTTAAAAAGATATTCTTTATGTTTTGATGAAAGCTCTAAAGAACAACATACAATTTAAAAAACTTGAATTTTTTCTTTTCATTTTCCTAAAATGATTTTTCGGTAAATTAAATTTTTACTTCTAGCAAATCCCCAGGTCGAAATGAGAACAATTTTTCTATGTTATTTTCTGATTTTTAACTGTTTTCTTTTTGCTGAGAATCCTTCTTCTGATCCCTTAGAGAAATGGATTCAGGCCACTTCTTTTATGGGAAATAAACAGTATACAGAGGCTATTGACAGCTATACGCAAGCCTTATCTTCCTTTGATGGTGTTTTGGATAAAGACCATTTTTACGTACTCGTTGACAGGGGTCATGCATATTTCGAATTGGAAAGCTATCAACTGGCAATTGAAGATTTCTCCGCAGTCATCGAATCCGATTTAACGCTTCCTATTGATAAAATTCGAGCCGCGAAAGGTCGGCTAAAATGTTTTGCTGAATTAAATCTCTACGAAAATTTTAAAAATGATTATGTGTACATTTGCGAAAATGATCCAAGCTATCCTGTTGTTGAAATGAATGATAAATTCGTTGTAATCAGAAATTTAAGTAACTTTACTGAACAAATCAGGACGTTTT
Source organism: Parachlamydia sp. (assembly GCF_050255895.1). NCBI lineage: Bacteria > Pseudomonadati > Chlamydiota > Chlamydiia > Parachlamydiales > Parachlamydiaceae > Parachlamydia > Parachlamydia sp. The sequence continues at coordinate 276 of NZ_JBFWIR010000012.1, read as the reverse complement.
TTTGTGATTGTTTAGTCAGCTTTGGGATCTGCAAGCAGGAAGATATCATTTTTTATGATTCAGGGATTTGCATAATAAAAAGAAGTGATCCTCAAGAGGAAGAGGAGTTTGGTATCCATGTACATCAAGCACATTTAGAGCATGAATTTGATTTAAAAGTGGTAGATGAAACTCACGGCTTTATACACCATCAGATCCAACTCATCTATTCGCTTCTTCACGACCTATATTTTAAATTCTATCAATTATTGAAAGAAGTCTTTTAGTCAATAATGG